>JAFUGL010000058.1 GCA_017469405.1 Lachnospiraceae bacterium
AATTGTTTAATCGTAGATGATGAAATTGAGCTTGCGAAGATGACGGCGGAATATTTTGAGATGTTTGACATAAAGACAAGGTTTGTGGGTTCGGCAGCAGATTGTTATGATTTTTTGGACAATAATAAGATTGACATAATATTGCTTGATATTAACCTCGGAGACGGTTCGGGTTTTGACGTATGTAAGAGAATAAGAGAAGAATATCAGCTTCCGATACTGTTTATCAGTGCAAGACAAAGTGATGATGATGTTCTGGTTGAACTTAGCATAGGCGGTGATGATTATATCAAGAAGCCTTACAGCCTGTCGGTGCTTCTGGCGAAGGTTAAGGTTAATCTTAAAAGAGTGGAGCAGATGAAAAAGCTTTCAGATAAAGGACAACCGGATAATATGAGCACTATGTCTGTTGATACTGACAGTGGCTTGGATAGTGAGTATAATAAAAAAACAGATGAAGCTATTTCTCTTGATACACCAACCATGTCGGCGGTATTAAATGGTGAAAGAATTTCATTAAAGGCAAAGGAATTTGCACTTTTAAAAGCCTTATATGAACATAAAAATACGATAGTTACCAAGGACCGGCTCTTTGATGAGGTATGGGGCGACACATTTTACAGCGACGGAACCTTAAATGTGCATATAAGAAAACTTAGAGAAAAACTTGAGGAGGATCCCAATAATCCAAAGTACATAAAAACCATCTGGGGAACGGGATATATGCTTGAGGTATGAGTAATTTCAAAAAAATAATAATTTTATATACAGTGCTAATGATGGCGGCGCTTGCAGTTATACTTAACGTTTTTAAGAGTATGAATTTAACTGTGAAAAATGTTGAGTCCTACAATGAACAGGAGCTTACTGTCTATAAGCAGGTTTGGGAGAGTGTAAATGAAAGCTTTGTTGATGAGAAGGATACTGCTCTTAAGCAGGTTTTGATTCTGTGGGGAGTTGTTCTGGTTATCGGCTATGCGTTCATTTTGCTTGTTTATTATCTTTTGGTAAAGCCTGTAAAGGAGATGGAGGAATTTGCTTCCTCCATAGCAAAGGGCAATCTCGATGTACTGCTTCCGATTCATAAAAACAATATGTTTGGCAGCTTTACGGAAAGCTTTGACCTTATGAGAGAGGAGCTTAAAGCTGCAAAGCAAAGGGAGATTGAGGCCGAAAAGGCAAAGCGCGAGATGGTGGCTGAGTTAAGTCATGATTTAAAAACGCCTGTTGCGACCATTCAGGCAACCTGTGAGGTTTTGGAGCTTAAGGTAAGTAAGGAGCTGGAGGAAGCCAAGAAGGAGGCCAATCAGCCTCAGAAAAAAATCGACGAGCTAAATGGCTACCTCGAAAAGATAAGCTATATCTCCAACAAGTCCGAAACCATAAATCAACTGGTGGGAAATGTATTTCATGCAACCCTTGATGATATGGAGGAGGTAAAGATAGAGCCTTTGGAAAATGATTCAAGGTTAATCGAGGGATACTTCAATAATCTTAAGGAATACGGAAATATAATTTTGGATAATCATATACCGGAATGCTTGGTGTATTTTGATAAGCTGCGTATGGAACAGGTCATAGATAATATCGTCAGTAATTCTTACAAATATGCCGGAACGGATATACATGTATCCTTTGATGAAAATCAAAGCGACAGCCTGGGAAATGGATTTATACGTATAAAAATCAGCGATGAGGGACCAGGAGTAGATGAGGAAGAGCTTCCTTTAATTCTTGAAAAATACTACCGCGGAAAAAATACAAAAGAAAAGCAGGGTTATGGTCTTGGACTTTACCTTGTTAATTACTATATGGAAAAGCAGGGCGGCGGCATGGAGTATTACAATGATAATGGATTCGTAGTTGAGCTTCATGTAAAAAAAGTTTAAAAATGATTTGGTGTAAAATGAAACATATGCTTATTAAATCATATGTTTATAATCTGAATGAAGATACTTGTAAATAATAATTTACTTCTAATTTCCATAAGAATATATTATAATGGAAAAACAACCTTGAGGAAGGAGTAAAATATGATTACAAATGATACGGCTTTCAATAAAATAGCTGAGGCACTGCTTATAGATTATTCGAGTGTTTATTATGTCGATGCCGTAACCAATGAATATATCTGGTACTCCATTAATTCGGATTTTCATTCGCTAAAGCTTGAGCAGCAGGGAGAAGATTTTTTCAAAAATATGGCCCGCGATGCCAAACAGGTTGTTTATGAGGAAGATATGCATATCTTTCTTGAAGATATTCAAAAGGACAAGTTATTAAAGAATATGAAAAATAATCATATGCAGAGCATCGAGTACCGTCTTATGATCGATGGTAAACCGGTATGGCATGCACTTCGTGTTATCAGAGAGATAAGCGAGGATGATGATTATTTTATCCTTGGTGTTTTAAATGTTGATAAACAGGTAAGGGAGCGTATAGAGGCAAAGAGTAATGAGATGAAAAGCGTAACCTATGGTGCGATTGCCGAGACGCTTGCTTCACATTATGATATTATTTACTATGTGGATATAGGAAATGGCGAGTATGCCGAGTTCACTACCAATAACATATACGGAAATCTTGAAATGAGCGAGGAAGGAAAAGACTTCTTTTCCGATGCCCAGCGTAATGCCGTATATGCCGTATATCCTGATGATAAGGATAGGGTTTTGGAGGTTCTTACAAAGGATTATCTTTTATCGGCACTCGAGGATGTAAAACAGTACAGTACGGATTACAGACTTATGATAGACGATAAACCTCAATACACAAGACTTACGGTTATGTTTTCAAGTGATCATATCCATTTCATAATTGGTGTGGAAAATATCACAGAAGAGGTAAAAAAAGAGGCAGCACACCTAAAGGCATTAAAGTCTGCCAACGAGCTTGCAAGACGAGATGAGCTTACAGGTGCCAAGAATAAAAAGGCATATCATGAGATGGAAGAAATACTTCAGGAAAATATGGATAATAATATACATTATCCATTTGCCATTATAGTATGTGACCTCAACAATCTGAAGATGATAAATGACACATTAGGTCATAAGGCCGGTGATGAATATATTAAAACATCTGCAAAAATGATTTTTGATACATTTGCACATAGTCCGGTTTTCAGAGTCGGTGGTGATGAATTTGTCGCAGTCCTTACCAAACGCGATTACGAGGACAGAAAGAAGCTTCTTGAGTACCTGAAAAATCAAGTTCTTGCCAACCAAAAAGACGGTAATAAGCCTGTTATTGCGGTAGGCATGTCGACTTATGATTTTGAAAATGATACCAAGGTATCCGAAATATTTAATCGTGCAGATAACCTCATGTATCGAAATAAAAAGGAACTTAAAGGTGAGTAGAGGGCAGCATATAAATGCTAAATATTCATACTGATGATATGTGTAAAAATTAGAAATGTTATAAGAATAATATAAACACAGGCTTGGTTCAATTCTAACCGGGCCTGTGTTTATTTGTATGTCGCAAATACGACAGAATTTGAACAATATGACACAAATGTCCCATCAATGTCAGTTGTATTATTTAAGGGAAAAGATATAATTTATATATTAAATAAATTTCAAAGGCACTAAAAACATATCTATATGTTATGTGTGCAAAAATATGAAAGGAGAAGATTTATGGAACTATTAAAAAAGAAAAGGATTATGGCATTTACTCTGGCGTTGGCTTTAGTATTTAGTCTGGTATTTGGAGATAGTATAAGTCCTGTGGCATATGCAGCAGAAGAAGAACCGATAACTCTTGATTCAGGAACTTATAATGTTTCAGAGCTTGATTCAAATAAGAGCTATATGATTAAAGATGCAGAAGTTACATTTGTTATAGATCAGGATAAGGCTCTGTTAGCAAAGGCAACAGAAGATGATTGGAACAAATTGTACATTCAGAATTCAAAATTGACAATAAAGGGTGATAAAACATTAACTTTAGGTACTGCTGATTCAAATAACCCTATTAACGGCAATAACGGTAGTGAACTGACTATAGAGAGCGGAAATGTAGAAATATATGATGATGGTGCAACTTATGTATTTCAAGGTAAAGAATTAAATATAAAAGGTGGAACGCTGACAGTTCATAATATCTACTATGGAATTGGAGCAAAGACGGTTAACATATCCGGCGGTGTTGTTAATTCTGTTATATCAACAGGTGGTTATAGCCCTTCGACAGTCAATATAACAGGCGGAACGGTAAAAGCAATTGGTAAAGAATATGGAATAGGTCAGGATTACAGAAGTGGAAGATTGTATAATAGAATGACCTTAAATATCTCCGGTGGTGATGTTTATGCAGAGGCTACAGATGCTAATAGGGCACTCACATCTTCCGGTTATTCTTATCTTTATTCCGGAGTATCAGTATATGCGCTCAATATAACAGGCGGAAAGCTTGAGGCAAAAGTAAGCAATGAAGATCAGGTTGCTGTTATAGCGGTAAATGGTATTACAAAAGACAATGTGACTGTCACCGAACCTTCGGGTGGCAATGTAGAAAGTTGTTCCATCGAGTATGGAGGCAATACATTTAATGGATATACAATAGGTACAGGTTCAGGTGGAGCCAAACATGTTATCATTAATAGTTCAACATCTGAAGAACCGACCACACCACCTGCAGAAGAACCAACCACACCGGTTACACCACCTGCGGATCCGGCTACACCTGCAACAACCTACGTATCTATGTATCGTCTCTATAATCCAAATTCAGGCGAGCATTTCTACACTTCAAATGCAAGCGAAAGAGACAATATTGTAAAAGCAGGTTGGAGATATGAGGGAATCGCATGGAATGCTCCTAAAACTTCTGATACACCTGTATACAGATTATATAATCCAAATGCAGGAGACCATCATTACACTACCAGCGAAAAAGAAAAGGATAATCTTGTAAAGGTAGGTTGGAAGTATGAGGGTATCGGCTGGTATTCAACAGCAAAAGATGGAAAACCACTATACCGCCTGTACAATCCAAACGCAAAAGCAGGCTCACATCACTACACCACCAGTGCAGCAGAAAGAGATAACCTGAAAAAATTAGGATGGCGTGATGAAGGCATAGCCTGGTATGGTGGAAAATAAGATTTAAATTCCGGTTTATCGCACATATGTGGGTGACGGGTACTGCTAATATAACTTCACACCAATTTAGTTTTTACTAACGGAAAGTATATGAAAAGGCTGATACACAACTTGCCATCGATTTGTTAAACCAATAAGCTCAAATCCTTTTTATTCGCACGAAAACGATGAACTCACTTCGTTCAGACACATCGTTTTCTGAG
>JAFUGL010000004.1 GCA_017469405.1 Lachnospiraceae bacterium
AAACTATATGGGCGCGAAATCATATATAGGTCTTTAGAAGGACCATTTAGAGACGCGTTCACTTAGCGAAATGTAATGAAGAAACAGGAAAAGGAAACTTTTACATTTATGTAAAAAAGCTTCCTTTTCCTGTTTCTGAAATTATATTGAGGTTAGTGAGCCTGCGTCGATAACTGAGCAAGAGCGTGTCCTTCGAAGACCTAATATATGATAAGCACCCTTAAGGAAACCTACTTCGGCAGTTACACCCTCTATATCCTGCCGACCCTTGCCCCGATAAACCGAAATTTAAAATAAAAAAAGGGATTTTGGAGTTTTAGGAGAATAATATAAATGTGGTGATTGTCGATTTTTTAATATGATGTATGTTTTCTGTTGCTTTGGGGGATATTGTGAGGTGAGGGCATGCTTTTAAGAGAAGAATTTGAAAAAAGGGAACATGATATATATAGGACATGTGCTTCCTTTAGTGATGAGAGTAAAGGAAGAGTCAGAAATGAGGAAAAGTGCGATATACGAACTGATTTTCAGAGGGATAGAGATAGGATAATACACTCTAAATCATTTAGAAGGCTTAAACATAAAACTCAAGTGTTTTTGTCACCGGATGATCATTATCGAACCAGGCTTACACATACTCTGGAGGTGGCACAAATTGCCAGAACAATAGCCAGGGCACTTAGATTAAATGAGGATTTGACAGAAGCAATTGCGCTAGGACATGATTTGGGACATACACCATTTGGACATGCAGGTGAGAGAGCGCTTACAAAATATGCAAAGGATTATATAAAGAGACCATTTTTACATAATGAACAGAGCTTAAGAGTTGTTGAAAAGCTGGAAAAAGATGGAAAAGGTCTTAATCTGACCTGGGAGGTCAGAGATGGCATTGTAAATCATAAGACAAGTTGCAATCCTGCAACTTTGGAGGGACATATAGTTAGAATATCTGATAAGATTGCGTATGTTAATCATGATATAGATGATGGAATCAGAGCTAAGCTTCTTTCGGAGGATTCGCTTCCGAAAGAATGTACGGATATGCTTGGACATACTACAAGAGACAGAATTAATAGTCTTATACATGCAACCGTTACATTTAGTATGGACAAGGAGCTTATAGCGATGCCGGAGGATTATCAGCAGGCTTTTTCGGAACTCAGAGCATTTATGTTTAAGGATTTATATACAAATCCCATTGCCAAGGGAGAGGAAACCAAAGCTGAAGCTCTTATAGGTATGCTTTTTAATGAATATATGGAGCATACTGATAGGCTACCCGAAGAATACAGGGGTTATATAAGTGCCGGCGAGGAAAAGGCAGTTGTGGTTTGCGATTACATAGCGGGAATGACTGATAATTATGCGGTAAATACCGCAAAGAAACTGTTTTTACCGAAATCATGGCAAGGCATAGATTGAGATTTTTATCGATATCGCTGTAATGCTTAGATATGGACTTGAGTCGATATTGTGGAAGTGATCATATTGAGATTATTTGGCTGATATCGCAACAGGGTTTTAGATTAAGTTTAGTGAGGTGAATTTTGTGCCATACTATTCAGATGATGTAATTGAAGAAATAAAAAGTAGAAATGATATTATAGATATAATAGGTCAAAATGTATCTTTTAAACATACCGGTAATTCATATGTTGCATGTTGCCCTTTTCATCATGAAAAGACACCATCATTTCATGTGAGCCGGGACAAGCAGATGTATCATTGCTTTGGATGTGGTGTTGGTGGAAATGTATATACTTATGTTATGGAATATGAAAATTTCACATTTCCTGAAGCAATAAAATATCTGGCTGACCGATGTGGTTATCAACTCCCTGAACAGGATGTATCTGCGGAGCAAAAGGCTAAGGATAATTATAAGAATTTGCTTAGAGATATGAATAAATCCGCTGCAGCATATTTTCATTATCTTTTAATGAAAACCGAGCATGGAAAGACTGCCAGAGAGTATCTTAAAAACAGAGGATTTACAGAAGAAACAATCAATAATTTCGGTATGGGCTATGCTGACATCTATCAAAATGACCTGTATCAGTACCTTAAGAAAAAGGGATATACAGATGAACAGCTCAAAGATTCAGGACTGGTTGAGATAAGTGAGAAGAAGGGTGCTGTTGATAAGTTTTGGAACAGAGTTATGGTTCCGATTCTTGATATAAACGGAAAGGTCATAGCATTTGGCGGAAGAGTTTTGGGAGATGCCAAACCCAAGTATTTGAATACTAAAGAAACGGTTGTGTTCGATAAAAGCCATAATCTTTTTGCAATGAATATAGCCAGACGTTCCAAAAAGAGAGGTATTATTATCTGTGAGGGCTATATGGATGTAATTGCCATGCATCAGGCGGGATTTGATAATGCAGTTGCTTCGCTTGGAACGGCATTTACACTTGGACATGCCAATATTATTAAAAGATATGCCGATGAGGTTTATCTGGCATATGACAGCGATGGTGCGGGAACAAATGCAACCCTTAAGGCAATTGGTATTTTAAGGGAGGTTGGACTTACCACCAGAGTGATTGATATGAAGCCTTACAAGGACCCGGATGAGTTCATAAAAAATCTGGGAAAAGAGGCTTATGAGGATAGGATAAAAAATGCAGTAACAGGTACTGTTTTTGAAATAGATACAATTGCAACAGGGTTTAATATTAAGGATCCTGAGGATAAGATTAAGTTTACAAAGGAAGCGGCAAAACGTCTTTCATATATTGATGAGCCGGTAGCGAGACACAGCTATATAGATGCAGTCGCAGAGAAATATAATCTGGACAAGGATGGTCTTAAGGCTATGGTCACTAAATATGGAACGTTGGCATTAAATAGCAGTGAGGAACGCTACGGTGCCCAAGCTTTTGCTGTAAATGAGGTAAACAGACAAAATGGTTCGGATTCTTCCAATGGAAGAAGCTCACCGGACAAAAATAATCCTCAAAGGCTTTTACTTACATGGATGACCAATGACGTAAGGTTGTTTAAGCTGCTTGAGGGAATAATCAGTGAGGAGGATTTTTACGAGGAAGATATCCACAACGTAGCTTGTGAATTGTATAAGCAATACAGGGAAAAAGGAACGGTTACTCCATCCAGCATACTTAATTATTATGAGGATGTGGATGACCAGAGGCACATAGCTTCCATTATGCAGACGGAGCTTCCGTTTGAAATGGATAATGAGGAAAAAGAAAAAGCATTAAATGACCTGATAAAAAAGGTCAAGATTAGTTACATAGACTGGAAGCTTCCACAGTGCACAGATGATGTGGAGCAATTTCAGAAACTTGTTGTTTTGAAGGCAAAGGTTTCTAAATTACATATTTCATACAATAATGGATAAAATAATACCACTATGGGAGGATAAGGCGAAATGGCTGAGAGAAAGAAAAAAGTTAAGGAAACTTTAAGTGAAGAAATAGTAAATGAAGAATCACAATTAAATGATAATGATGAAGTGAGAGCTAAATTTGAATCTAAGATGAATGAACTTCTTGAAATGGCAAAGAAGAAGAAAAATGTTATTGAAGATACTGAAATAATTGATCATTTTAAAGATTGTAAAGAAATTGAACTTAATACTGAAAGAATGACTATGATTTTTGAGTATCTTGAAGCGCATAATGTAGATGTTTTAAATATTACTGCCGATGATGACGATGAAGAACCGGATGACTTACTTTTGGCTGAAGAGGATGAAAAAGCAGAGTATGATGTTGAACATCTTGATCTTACTGTGCCGGATGGTGTAAGTATCGAGGATCCGGTCAGAATGTATTTAAAAGAAATAGGTAATGTTAGACTCCTTAGTGCAGAGGAAGAGATTGAGCTCGCACAAAAGATGGAAGAAGGGGGAGAGGAAGGTGAAGCAGCTAAGAAAAAGCTTGCAGAAGCCAATCTTCGTCTTGTAGTTAGTATTGCAAAAAGATATGTCGGAAGAGGTATGCTTTTCCTTGATTTGATTCAGGAAGGTAATCTTGGACTCATAAAGGCTGTAGAAAAGTTTGATTATAGAAAAGGATATAAGTTTTCTACTTACGCAACCTGGTGGATAAGACAGGCTATCACCAGAGCAATTGCTGATCAGGCAAGAACTATACGTATACCGGTTCATATGGTTGAAACCATAAATAAGCTTATAAGAGTATCAAGACAGCTTCTTCAGGAGCTTGGAAGAGAACCGCTTCCGGAGGAGATAGCTGAGGAAATGGATATACCTGTAGAAAGAGTAAGAGAAATTCTTAAGATTTCACAGGAGCCTGTTTCACTTGAAACTCCGATTGGTGAGGAGGAGGACAGCCACCTTGGAGACTTTATACAGGACGAAAATGTACCTGTACCGGCTGAGGCTGCCGCATTTACACTTCTTAAGGAACAGCTCGAAGAGGTTCTTGGAACCCTCACTGACAGAGAGCAGAAGGTGCTTAAGCTTAGATTTGGTCTTGATGACGGAAGAGCAAGAACTCTTGAAGAGGTTGGTAAGGAGTTCAATGTAACCAGAGAGCGTATAAGACAGATTGAAGCAAAGGCTTTACGTAAATTAAGACATCCAAGCAGAAGAAGAAAGCTTGAGGATTATCTCGACGAAAATAATTAATAGGTAAAAAGTATGGCAAATGTTAAATTATCATCCAGAATGCAGGCAATAGCAGATATGGCTGATGGCAGGGTCGCGGCAGATATAGGCTGTGACCATGCATTTGTTTCAATATATCTTGTAAAGGAAAAGGGCTTTGAAAAGGTTATTGCCATGGATGTGAGAAAAGGCCCTTTGGAAATTGCAAAGAAAAATATCAGTTTGTATGAGGTTGGAGATAAAATCGACATAAGGCTTTCCGATGGCTTTGACGGACTTGCTGTAAATGAGGCAGATACCGCAATTATAGCTGGTATGGGCGGTGAGCTTATGGTAGATATATTAAAGCGCGGAAAGATACATACTGATAATGATATAGCTTTAATACTTCAACCGCAGTCCGAGCCGGAAAAGGTAAGGAAGTATATCCTTGATATCGGTTATAAAATCACTGATGAGGTTATGCTTATCGATGAGGAAAAGTATTATGTGGTTATAAAGGCCGATAAATGTGATAATGCAGATAAGAAAAATATATCGGATAGATGTGATGCGGCTGATGAGGATAATAAGCATTATAAGTCTGATGATAAACCATATAATTATAGTGAGCTTTTATACGGAAGGATTCTGATAGAAAAAAAGGATATCATTCTAAAAGAATATCTTGAAAAACAGCTTGATAAAAATAAGAAGCTTATAATATCTTTAGAGGCTGCGGGAACGGAGCATGCATTAAGAAAGATTCAAGAATTAAGACAGGAAGAATACAATATAAAAGATGTATTGAATAAGATAGCATAATTAAAGGATTAATTTAATGTAGGAGTATAATATAATGACTTTCGAAAAAATAATACCAATTTCCTTTAGTCTTTTGATATGTGGTTTAATTGTGTGTTTAGGTATTAAAGTCATTTATGATGTTCACAAGGAATATTTTAAGATAAAAAAGGATTCCAACCATATTGAGCTTAATGGTATGATATCTGATTTTAAAACTATCGGGAGCGGATATCGAAGCAGAAAGTGTGCTGTAGTTGAGTTTAAGTATAAAGAAGAAACAATAAAAAGAGTTGATAGACGTCATCTTGTGAACAATAATAAAATAGGTGAGAAAGTTAATATATTTATTTTACCTGATGATAAAGATTTGAATATTGTTATTATAGATGATGAATCAAGTATTGGGGCATTTGAGTTCTTTCTGGGAATTGTTTATATTATCATAGGGATATTGTTATTTTTATATATAATAAATAGTTTTTATTGAAAACTATTATGTTATTTGAAGTGAAGAGGAGATAATTATGCTTTGTAGTGAGATAGTTAGTATACTAGATAAACAGTCCCCGCCGGAGTACGCACTTGACTGGGACAATGTGGGACTTTTGGTCGGAAGAAAGAACAAGGAAGTTAAAAAGCTTCTTCTTGTAGTTGATGCTACAAGAGAGGTTTGTGAATATGCTATTGAAAACGGCTTTGATATGATTGTATCGCATCATCCTATGATATTCAAAAGTGTAAAAAAGATAAATGACGGTTCGGTATTGGGTGAGAAGATATTATCTCTTGCAGAGGCAGGAGTTTGCTATTATGCCATGCATACCAACTTTGATACCAAGGGCGGTATGGGTAAAGAGGCTGCAAAAATATTAGGACTTAAAAATATGGAGGTCCTTGAAGAGACCTTAAATGGAGAGGGAATAGGAGAGGTTGGTATAGCCGATAAGGTCTATTCTTTATATGAATATGCACAGCTTGTAAAAGGAAAATTTGATTTAAATAATGTGATGATTTATGGGAATAAGGATGATAAAATTGAGAAAATTGCCATCTGCCCGGGTTCCGGAAAGAGCGTAATAGGTGAAGCAATTTCAAAAAATGCAGATTGTTTGATAACAGGAGATATAGGACATCACGACGGTATTGATGCTGTTGAGGCAGGACTTACAATTATAGATGCATCGCATTATGGAATAGAAAAGATTTTTATGACATATATGTATAATTATCTGAAAGATTTTCTTACTGATGTTGATATGGAAATTCTCGATGTGGGTGTACCTTTTGAAGTTGTTTAGGGGGGGATTATATGGATAAAATAACTATAAGTATGAGTGAAAAAAAATATACTGTTGATAAGGAAATTTCCATCAAGGAATTTATCGATGAGTTTGTTAAAGATGATGCTCACGAGTTTTTGCTTGCGATGAAGGATGGTAAGCTCACGGAGCTTAGCAGGAAGATAAAAAGAAACTGCCATATAGAGCTAATTACCAGAGGTTCGGTTATGGGTTATGATACATACAGAAGAAGTCTTACGCTTCTTATGGTTAAGGCATTTGCGGATATACTTGAGACTAAAAAAGACTATGCGGTAAATGTGCTTTATTCTATGGGAACTGGGTACTACTGCAAGCTTATTAACAGACTTGATGATAATAAGGCTGTAAAGCCGGATGATGAATTAATCAATAAGGTTAAGGCGAGAATGAAAGAGCTTGCAGAGCAGGATATAAAGATCTACAAGATGTCTATAAGCGTTGAGGATGCGATTACAAGATTTGAAAAACAGGGAAGATTTGATAAGGCCAATCTTTTCAAATACAGACGTGCCTCAAAGGTAAATATCTACAATCTTGACGGATATGAGGATTATTTTTACGGATACATGGTTTATTCTACCGGATATCTTTCTTGCTTTGATTTATTTGCTTATGATGAGGGCTTTGTGCTTATGGCACCGGATAAAAAGGATTATAGTGCCATACCGGAATTTAAACCGCAGAAAAAACTTTTTGATGTTCTTAAGACCTCTGATGAATGGGGAAGGATGTTAAATGTCAATACTGTAGGTGAGCTTAATAATGCGATTACAACCGGTGATATAAAAGAGCTTATGCTGGCACAGGAGGCTCTTCAGGAAAAGCAGATTGCGGATATCGCCGAGATGATAAAAAATGATGGAAGAAAGATTGTACTTATAGCCGGACCAAGCTCGTCCGGTAAGACAACATTTTCGCATAGATTAAGCGTGCAGCTTCGTGCTCACGGCTTAAGACCGTATCCGCTTGAGCTTGATAATTATTTTGTAAACAGGGATGAAACTCCAAGGGATGAAAACGGAAACTATGATTTCGAATGTATAGAGGCAATGGATTTAAATCTCTTTAATTCGGATATGAAGAAGCTTATAAACGGTGAAGAGATTGAAATACCTACCTTTAATTTTACTATCGGACAAAAGGAATATAAGGGCAAGAAATTAAAGCTTAACAAAGGAGATGTTTTGGTTGCGGAGGGTATACATGCACTTAATCCTCTTATGACCAAAGAACTTCCGGATGAAAGTAAATTTAAGATTTACATTAGTGCACTAACTCAGATTAATATAGATGAGCATAACAGAATTCCTACTACTGACGGACGTCTTATAAGACGAATTGTGCGTGATGCAAGGACTAGGGGCAATGACGCACAAAGAACCATATCCATGTGGCCGTCGGTAAGACGTGGTGAGGAAAAATACATTTTCCCATTTCAGGAGGAGGCAGATGTTATGTTTAACTCTGCACTTATTCATGAGCTTAGTGTGATAAAACAATATGCTGAACCGCTTTTATTTGCTGTACCGAGAGACAGCTTTGAGTATTACGAGGCAAAGAGACTTTTAAAGTTCCTTGATTACTTTGTAGGACTTGAGGTGACCAACATACCTAAGAACTCCATTATACGAGAGTTTGTAGGTGGAGGCTGCTTTGGTGTATAGCTAAAAAACTGAAAGGATGACATGTGCTATGTGTGGAATTTGTGGTTTTACAGGGGAGAAAAACGACAGTTACAAAGATGTACTTACTAACATGATGAATAAGATTATTCACAGGGGACCTGATTCGGAGGGCCAGTATATAGATGACGGCATCTATCTTGGCTTTAGAAGACTCAGTATTATTGATCTTGACAACGGTTCTCAGCCTATGTCCAATCAATCGAAGGATGTGACGGTTGTATTTAACGGGGAGATATACAACTATAAGGAGCTTCGAAAGGAACTGATGGAAAAGGGCTATGAGTTTCAAAACAATTCCGATACCGAGACTCTGATACATGGATATGAGGAATACGGAACAGACCTCGTCAATCATTTAAGGGGTATGTTTGCGTTTGTAATATGGGATAAAAAGAAAAAGCTTGCGTTTGGAGCAAGAGATCATTTTGGAATCAAACCGTTTTATTATGGGCTTATCAATGATAATCTTGTTTTTGGTTCCGAGATAAAGAGCATACTTGAATATCCGGATTATAAGAAGGAGGTAAACCTTGAAGCACTTCAGGCTTATCTTACATTCCAGTATTCGGTTTTGCCGGAGACATTTTTTAAGGGAATCTACAAGCTTATGCCGGGACATTATATGGTATTTAAGGATGGCAAATTGGAGATAACAAGATATTTCGAGCCGACCTTTGAACCGGAAAAAGGACTTACCAAGGATGAGTGGGTTAAGCGTATAGATGAGGCGACAAAGGATTCTGTTGACTATCACATGATAAGTGATGTCGAGGTTGCATCACTTTTATCAAGCGGTGTTGATTCAAGCTATCTCGTGGCACGCTACAGCGGAACAAAAACCTTTACAGTCGGTTTTGAAAATGACGGATACGCCGAGATAGATTATGCAAAGAAATTATCTAAAAAGCTTAAGCTTGAAAATTATGATAAGACAATTACTTCGGACGAGTACTGGGAGGTTCTGCCTAAGGTTCAGTATCATATGGACGAGCCTTTAGCCGATGCTTCCTGTATCGCACTTTACTTTGTAGACAGAGAGGCAGCAAAGCAGGTCAAGGTTGTTCTTTCGGGCGAGGGCGCAGATGAGTTTTTCGGTGGATATAACATCTACCATGAACCATTTTCCTTAAGAGCCTTTAAGAAGATTCCGACACCTGTAAAAAAGGTTATGAAGGGCATAGCAAAAATCGGACCAAATGTAAAGGGTAAGAATTTTATCATCAGAGGCTGTACACCACTTCGTGAACGCTTCGTTGGAAATGCATTTAGATTTAATGAAAAAGAAGCTTCTAAAATAATGAAGCTTCCGAAGGGAATGTCAAAGAAATACATTCAGGATATAACAGGAGCTTTTTATGATAAGGCTGAGGCAGCAGATTATGATGATGTTACCAAGATGCAGTATATAGATATGAACTTCTGGCTTATCGGTGACATACTGCTAAAGGCCGATAAAATGAGCATGGCACATTCACTCGAGTCAAGAGTACCGTTTCTTGATAAGGAGCTTTTTGAAACTGCAAGAAGAATTCCTACTGAATTTAAGATACATGATAAAACTACAAAGTACGCATTTAGAGAGTGTGCCAATAAATATCTTCTTAAAGAAGTAGCATCCAAGAAAAAACTCGGTTTCCCTGTACCAATAGCAAAATGGCTTAGACAGGATGATTGTTATGCCAAGCTTAAAGAAGCATTTACAAGTGAGGCAGCAGAGCGATTCTTCTATACGGACAAGCTTGTTGCAATGCTTGACAGACACAAATCAGGCAAGCAGGATATGAGTAAAAAAATCTGGACAGTATACATGTTTTTAATCTGGTATGATATCTATTTTAACGATAAGATACCTGCTTAATTATGTAATGAGGTGTGAGCCTTGTCACATATATGCTATATTTACAGCACATCATATAAAAACAGGTCTGTATGTTAGAATGCTAACATATAGACCTGTTTTTTATGATGTGCGCTAACCTTTTTTTGACAAGGCTCACACCTCATGATATAGTTCCTGTTTAAATGATATACTTAGTATTTTGATAATACTAACATATCTCTCGATAAAAAATATTTTTTGTGTGAAAAAGTTTAGTGACAGATTGATACATATGATGTATAATATTAAGTAGTTAAAATGTGCGTGATTTACAATTTAATATATATAGCTGAAGCATAGTTGGGGGACTATTCTGTAATAACAGCTTATTTTACTATAACTGGTTGAGCGTGATATATAGGCGAAAGGAGGAGGGCCTATGAGTGAAGGTAGTAAGATAACTCTTTTGCAGATGCAGAAGTATTTTGAAGGACAGATGAGAAAAATCCGTATAATAAGTGATTTGGAGCTTAGCGAAAATGACTATAGGAGTTTGGGAGCGAAGCTTAAGGCACTTAGATTTTTTACCGGAAGTGAAAGCGATATAGAAGATTATATGCTTTCCATAGTTGTCTATTGTACATATACTCTGATTTACGGAGATGAAACGGATAATTTTGATGATATAATGTGGATGATTTTAGACAACAGCCAGTACAAGGAACGTATGCACCTTGAGATGTATCGTGATGTGTTCTTCTCTTACGGATTGGATACATTTAGTGACTATATGCATGATTCGGTTGATCTGAAGCTTCAATGTCAGATGCTTACCGCAAGGCATGCGGGAATTCCTAATTCAGAGAAGTTTGAAGTATTTGAGATGATAAGTGACAATCTGGATTGTGAGGATATCTTTGAAAGATATTATGATATGTATTATACGCTTCCGAGCAGGAGCAAGTTTATCATAGGTCTTTTTGAAGATGATATGCATGAAGTTATACTGGTTAGTATGAGAGATTTAATCAGAGATGTTATGGATGGTATCGTACATCGCGATGAACTCATAGCAAAGTATCCTAGACTTTCCATTAGTATTATAGATCATTGTATTATGTGGAATGATATAAACAGACATAATATAAGATTTGGACTTGTTGGACGTGGGGTTAGTTAAATAGAATATTATTTTTAGTGTAAGTCAGACTATAAGCCGGGTTATGTCGAGAGTGATTATCTATCTAGACCTTATGTTGCCATAAGGCTCAAGCGGTCTACCTAAAGACACGACGGGCAGCCGTATAGTCTTATGTTTGACCTTGCTTCGGATGGGGTTTACAGAGCCTGTCCCGTTACCGGTCCAGCGGTGAGCTCTTACCTCGCCTTTCCACCCTTACCGATTAAATCGGCGGTTTATTTCTGTTGCACTAGCCTGGGAGTTACCTCCACCGGACGTTATCCGGCATCCTGCCCTATGAAGCCCGGACTTTCCTCACCTGCATATATGCAGCCGCAACCACTCATCTGACTTACACTTAAGTTAGATTAGCATAGATTTTATTATATTTCAAGTTAATAAAATGTATATAAAATATTGTTTGTCAGATGAATATGAGGATATATAATTTAATATTAAATAGTGATTTTATAAGACGTATTACAGTCTTTAAAAAATAAAAGATATTAGAAGGAGAATGGTATGGACGCAGTAGAATGCATAAAGACAAGAAGAAGTATCAGAGCTTATAAGGACGAGCCTATAAGCAGAGAAACAATTAAGGAAATAATCGATGTGGCACGTATGGCGCCTACATGGAAGAATTCTCAGACTATTCGTTATATTGTGGTTGAGGATAAGGCGCTTTTGGAAAAGATAGCAAGCGAGGCTACACTTGGATTTGAACATAACAACGGAATAATCAGTAAGTGCGATAAGCTTGTAATAATTGCACAGATTAATAAAAGATGTGGTTATGAGAGAGATGGAAGCTTTAGCACCAGCAAGGGAGCAGGCTGGGAGATGTTTGATGCAGGAATTGCAGCACAGACATTTTGCCTTGCAGCTCATGAAAAGGGTGTCGGAAGCTGTATCCTGGGTATATTTGATGATGCTAAAGTAGCAGAGATTATCGGACTCGAAGAGGGCAAGACAGTGGCAGCGTTAATTCCGATAGGATATCCGGAGGCAGAGGTTAATCCAACACCACGTAAAGAGGTTGACGATTTACTTAGTTTTAAATAGGATAATACTACGGTAATATGACGATAAAAACACACCACTATAATAGGTACACGCATAGCACGCTGACGCTTAACGCTATGCTTAGCACCTTTATAGTGGTGTTTTTTTATCTGTGGATGGTTGTAGTTTCTAATTATATGAATATTTACAATTATTTTAAAACAGATAAATCGATCAATTAATGGAAGAATTGTTAATGGTTGTTGACATATGGGGTGGTTTGTGGCATAATTGTTATGTTGTTGCTTTAATGCGTTAAAGCGTAACGCAGTAACGTAATAATAAATTATTTTTATAATTTATGTATTTTAAAGTGACAATAAGATTTGCACAATTTATAAGAGAGGTAAAAAAAATGGTAACAAAGGTACTTATGCTTGTATTATTCTTCGGTGTTATGATTGGAGTCGGAGTATACTGCAGAAAGCATGCAACAGATGTAAGCGGTTTCGTATTAGGTGGAAGAAATGTAGGCCCATGGCTTACCGCATTTGCTTACGGAACCTCATATTTTTCAGCGGTTATATTTGTAGGATATGCCGGACAGTTCGGATGGAAGTTTGGTCTTGCGTCAACTTGGATAGGACTCGGAAATGCGATTATCGGTTCGCTTCTTGCATGGGCCATCCTAGGTAGAAGAACAAGAATCATGACACAGCACTTGCACAGTGCTACAATGCCGGATTTCTTCGGAAACAGATTTGATTCAAAGGGACTTAAGATATTTGCATCACTTATAGTATTTATCTTCCTTATCCCATATACTGCTTCCCTTTACAACGGTCTTTCAAGACTTTTCGGTATGGCATTTAATATCGACTATACCGTTTGTATAGTTGCTATGGCAATCCTTACGGGAGTATATGTTATTGTTGGTGGATATATGGCTACTGCCATAAATGATTTTATACAGGGTATTATAATGCTTGTCGGTATAGTTGCGGTTATAGCAGCAGTACTTAATTCACATGGTGGATTTATGGCATCTTTAAATGAGCTTGCAAATGTAACAGACCCAGCTGTATCAGAGACACCGGGTGTGTTTAACTCATTTTTCGGACCGGATCCTTTTGGACTTTTGTGTGTAGTAATTCTTACTTCACTTGGTACCTGGGGACTTCCACAGATGGTTCAGAAGTTCTATGCAATTAAGAGTGAGAAGTCAGTTCAGACAGGAACAGTTATATCAACTATATTTGCGCTTATCGTAGCCGGTGGATGCTACTTCCTCGGTGGCTTTGGTAGAATAAGCGGTGTTGATGTGGCAGGCAAGGGCTTTGATGCAATTATTCCGGGAATGATTGAGAAGCTTTCACCATTCCTTATATCAGTAGTTGTAATCCTTGTACTTTCAGCTTCCATGTCTACACTTTCATCACTTGTACTTACTTCAAGCTCAACACTTACGCTTGACCTTATCAAGGATACAATTATCAAGAAGCCAAAGGAAAAAACTATGGTTCTTATAATGAGAATTTTCATAGTTATATTTATAGCAATTTCAGCGATTATAGCTGTTATACAGTATAAGAATAATGTTACATTTATCGCACAGCTTATGGGTGTTTCATGGGGAGCTCTTGCAGGAGCATTCCTTGCACCGTTTATCTACAGCCTTTACTGGAAGGGTGTTACCAAGCTTGCAGTTGTTGTAAACTTCATCTTCGGTGCCGGTATTATGACAGCCAACTTATTCTGGCGTCCAAGTTTCCCTGAAGTTTTACAGTCACCTATTAACTGTGGAGCTTTTGCAATGCTTGCAGGTCTTGTGATCGTTCCTGTTATAAGCGTAATCACTCCAAAGCTTAAGAAGGAAAAGGTTGAGGATGTATTTTCATGCTATATAAAGGATGAGATTCCTGCCGACAAATAGATGCTGACAAAATCTATAACAGATGGTCGGTTGTATATGATGGTATAAAAAAGTGAGTACCGAAATAGTTACTCGCAAAGCACGCTGACGCTTAACGCTTTGCTTAGCAACTTTTCGACACTCCCTTTTTTATACCCATATATAACCGATACGCTTAGCATATTATGTTTGAGGATATGGATTTCTATTTATTGAATTGGTGTATTGATGTAATTACCTATAAGAGTGTGGTTTGGACATGAACTTATAGGTAAAAAAATCATATTACAAGCGGTCGAAGTATGTGATTTACCTATAAGGTTGCATATTACAAGGGGACTTATAGGTAAAAATATCAGATGATAAGTAGTTTGATTTTGAAAATTACCTATAAGAGTACAGTTTGTCATATATATTATAGGTAAAATCATCAAACTACAAGCATATGAGCTTTGGAAATTACCTATAAGAATTATTGGATTGATATGGTTTATAGGTAATTAAATGATGACTTGTAAATAATCAATTAAATTAAATAAAAAGTGTGCCAAATTGGCACACTTTTTATTTTTAATATATGATACAATGTTGATATATTATATACAATTTATAATTGCTCATACTATGTGTTTTTTTAAAATAGATAAAATCATATCCCGGAAAGAGGAATATATATGAATGATAGCTGGGTAGTTGTGGTTGATGATGACGTGCTTAGTCTTAAAAATGCACGAAACATCTTGATAGAACAGAATATAAAGGTTAGCTGTGTGAAGTCCGGACGTGAATTACTTGCATTTATGGAAAAGAACGATCCGGACCTTATTTTGCTTGACATCCTTATGCCTGAACAGGATGGCTTTGAAACCTATGAAAAGCTTAGGGAGTTTGAGGACAGGGAGGAACGTAACAGGACACCGGTTATATTTCTTACAGGAAATGAAGACATTGAGTCTGAACAAAAAGGTCTGGAAATCGGAGCGTCTGATTTTATACGTAAGCCATTTAATAAAGAAAGCCTGCTGTGGCGTATACGTAATGTTGTTACAAAAAATAAGAAAATCGAAACCCTGACTGAAGAGGCTACAGTTGACGGATTGACAGGCTTTCTTAATAAGGCTGCCACTAACAAAAAGATGGCAGAGCTATGCAAGAAAGAGACAGGCATACTTGCGGTAATTGACCTTGATAATTTCAAGCTTATTAATGATATATACGGACATGACATGGGAGATAAGGTGCTTTCTTCTTTTGCTGATATCGTTAGGAGCAATACAAGAACCGAAGATATATTGGGACGAATCGGCGGAGATGAATTCCTCATATTTTGCACCCACCTTGCTGAAGAAAGTGTTATTGTCAGCCTGACAAAGCGCCTCAATAGTCAGCTAAAGGATAAATGTATCTTACTGATGGGAAGCGATTTTAGTATAGATATAGGTGTTTCGGCAGGATGTGTAATGGTTTCTGAAAAAGATAATGATTATGATAGCTTGTTCAAGTTGGCTGATAAGACATTATATCATGTAAAAAAGAACGGAAAGCATAGCTGCTCAATGTATAATTCAAAGCTTGATGAGATTTTAAGGGGCGAGGAAACTTTAAAGAATGAGCTTGCAATTATCACAAAAATTGTTGATGAGCGGGATACATCGGACGGAGCCTTGTGGGTGGATCAGGATGCGTTTACCTGGGCATATCGTTTCATAATCAGGTATATGAAACGAAATAAGGATGTTGCGACAAAGCTTTTCTTTTCTGTTTCGACTAAAGAATCACAGGATGAAGCAATGATTAAGGATGCAATCGACAGATTTGGCTTGATTCTACAAAAAAATATCAGAAAATGTGACATCATGATGCAGCATAAGAAGAACCTGTTCTTGGTGCTGCTTCCAGGACTTGCTGATGAGGATGTTGATACAATAGTAGAGCGGGTTATTAATGCCTGGGATGAAGAAGAATATAAAAGTAAAATCAGAGTTGAGTATATTAAGGAATATATGAGCTTTTCCGAAGATGATAAGATTTGAAATAAATATTAAAACGTGGAAGAGTTTGACTACGAGGATATTTTTTTACTGAATGTATTTTTACTATTGATTGAAGATAAAAAGAAAAGGGGTATTTATTATGAGTGAAACTAATAGCACAAACGTTATTATTGTACAGTTTCAGTACAGTGTGGTAGCCAACGGAATTGAAAAGAAGCTTTCCGAGTTAAAATTAAATGTGGCATCTGTTGTGGGTGATATAGAAAAACTAAAGGGATATACTCAAAAAGAATCTATATATATCGTATATCTTCCGGATGAGATTGCGGATGACAAATTGGAGCTTTCTACATTTGCGGGGATATGCCAGACGATTATTAATAATAACCGCAATATGATACTTATCGGTGAAAAGAGATATCATAATGAGCTTATTCAAAAGCTGCCGTTCCTTAATAAATATAAGTGGCTTGACAGACCTATAGATCTTAATTTAATAGGTCAGATTGTTAAGGATGAGATTAATAATACTTCTGATACCGGGGAAAAGAAAAAAATCCTCATCGTTGATGATGATCCTTCTTATGCAAGGATGGTAAGAGAATGGATTAAGGATAGTTATAATGTCGGTATCGTCACTGCAGGGATGCAGGCTATTACATATCTTATGAAAAACAAAGTAGATCTTATCTTGCTTGATTATGAGATGCCTGTAGTGGACGGACCACAGGTGCTTCAGATGTTAAGGCAGGAGCCTGAATTAGAGAAAATTCCTGTAGTATTCCTTACAGGTGTTGGTACACGTGAAGGAGTAGCAAGAGTGTTGGAGCTTAAGCCTAACGGATACATCCTTAAGTCCACCACCAGAGAGGATCTTTTAAATTCCTTGAAAGCCCAGTTTGATAAAATGAAGTAGAAAAAACAATAGATAAAACAATAAATAACATAATATATAATATAATGTATGGTGAGAAGGAAATAACTAACGAAGAAATATGGGAAAAAACAGTATAGTTTTTACAAACGATAATTGTATTGGGTGTAACAAATGTATAAAGGTTTGCAGTGCTATAGGAGCATGCATATCCAAGGAAGAAAACGGCAGAGCACGTATTGAGGTTGACGGAAGTAAGTGCGTTGCCTGTGGAAGCTGTATCGATGTCTGCGTTCATAAGGCTCGTGAATTCAAAGATGACACAGAGCGTTTCTTTAATGATCTCAAAAACGGAGAAAAAATTTCATTACTTTTGGCGCCTGCGTTTAAGGCTAACTACCCTGATGAGTATGAGAGCGTACTGGGTGGCCTTAAAGCCATGGGTGTTAACCGCATTATAAGTGTTTCCTTTGGTGCGGATATATGTACATGGGGTTATCTTAACTATATCAAAGAGTATGATTTTTTGGGTGGTATATCACAGCCATGTCCGGCTGTGGTTTCATATATCGAAAGATATCTTCCGGAGCTGTTGCCTAAACTTTTCCCTGTACAAAGCCCACTTATGTGCGCTGCAATATATGCACGTAAGGAGCTTGGATTAACTGATAAATTTGCATTTATAAGTCCTTGTATAGCAAAAAAGCTTGAGATAGAAGACGAGCACAATGCAGGGCTTGTTCAGTACAATGTTACCTTTGAACACCTTATGCGTTATGTGAAGGAACATGGTATAGAAGGAAAAGCCACACATAGTGAGATTGAATACGGACTCGGATCATTTTATCCTACTCCGGGAGGACTTGCCGAGAATGTACGTTGGTTCCTGGGAGACCAGGTATATATAAGACAGATTGAAGGGGAAAGACATCTTTATGATTGGATGCATATTAATAAGGACCGCATAGAACATGATAAGACTCCCTTCTTATTTATAGATGCATTAAATTGTGAAAATGGATGTATCTGCGGTACTGCAGTCAATCCCGACAAATCACGTACGGATGATGCGCTTTATGCGTTGTTGGATATAAGGGAGGCTTCAAAGAAGGAAGAAAGCGGTGATGCATGGTCAAGACCTGACACACCTGATGAACGTCTTAAAAACTATAACAAGCAGTTTGAAAAGCTTTCACTTTCCGATTATCTTAGGGGATATACAGACAGATCAGCGGAATGTCGTTATGAGCTTCCGGATGAAAAACAGCTTGAAGAAATATATATTTCGATGAATAAGGTAACCGAGGATTCAAGAAAAATTGACTGCACCTGCTGTGGCTATGATAATTGTTGGCAGATGGCAGTTGCCATACATAACGGTTTTAACCATAAGGAAAACTGTATTTATTATGAAAAGACTATGGTTCATGAACTCGAGCTCGAAAAGGTTATATCAAAAGAGGCAGCCCGGGCAAGGGCGGAATTTCTAGCCAATATGTCTCATGAGATAAGAACACCTATCAACGCCGTTCTTGGTATGAATGAAATGATATTAAGAGAGAGCAATGATCCAAATATCACTTCATATTCGGAGAATATAAGAAGTTCAGGTGATATGCTGCTTGGATTTGTTGATAATCTCCTTAATTTTTCAAAAATCGAGTCAGGTGAAACGGAGACTATGTCTACAGACATTGATAAGAATTTAAACAGCAGCAGAAGCTATAGGAGAAAGTTTACGGCGAAAGATACAGATGTCCTTGCGATGGATGATAATCCTATGAATCTGACGGTATTTTTGAATCTGCTCAAGCAGACAGGGTTAAATATTGATACTGCCCAAAGCGGAGATGAAGCCTTGTCACTTACGGATAAAAAGAAATATGACATAATGTTTTTTGACCATATGATGCCCGAAAAGGATGGTATAGAGACTCTTCATGAGCTTAAAGCAAAGGAGGGAAATCCTAATCGCAGCACTCCTGTTATATGTCTTACTGCCAATGCCATATCAGGAGCGAGAGAACAGTATATATCAGAGGGCTTTGACGATTATATTACAAAACCGGTTGATTATAACAAGCTGGAGGATATGTTTATAAAGTATCTTCCAAAGGATAAGATATGTATTGAGGAAAATAACGAGGAGGGTTCTTCCGACGTTGAAGAGGATGATTTACCGGATACTCTTAAGGTACTTTCTGATTCGGATTTAATCGATGTTAAAACAGGAATAAACAATAGTGGCGATATTAATTCTTATATGTCTCTTGTAAAGATATTTTATGATACTCTTTCGGATAAAATTAATGAGCTTATAACATATTTGGATGAGGGAGATATAAAGAATTATACAATTAAGGTTCATGCTTTAAAGAGTTCACTTAGAATTATAGGTGCGGTTAATCTGGGAGAGTATGCGCAAAAACTTGAAAATGCCGGAAAACTTGAGGATACTGCTTTTATATCTGAAAACAATTCCCTGTTCGTTGAAAGCCTGATGAGTGTCAAAGAATTATTTAAGGATATATGTGATAACGAAGAAAATGATAATGCAGATAAAAAAGAGGCAGATGATGACATGATGTCGCAGATATATGCCGACATTAAAGCTGCTGCAGAAGAGATGGATTGCGACAGGCTTGATGAAATAATGGATAATATGAAAAATTATATGGTGCCTGAAGCAGAGACAGAACGTTTTTCACAAATAAAAAAATGTATTGAAAATTTCGACTATGACGGAGTGCAGGAAGCATTACAATAGTGTGAGGAAAGGAGCATACGATGGAGGACATTAGAAAAGAGCGTCTTGTTATAATTATTACCACATTGGCAGGAATATCCTGTATATTGCAAAACCATTTCGGAGACTGGGAATTCTGGGTGCCTTGGGTGGTTTTTGCTGCAGGAGTGGTTTTATGGTGGGTTCATCTGACAGAAAAAATCAATTCCATGACAAGAATGTGGCTTTATTTCTTTTATGCTGCTTTTATGCTTTTTTATCATGGCATCCATGATACAAGTCTTTTTGACCTTTCTGTGTCTGCAGCATTATTTATAGCTACATTTAATATTGTTGACCGTGTCGTAATGCTCAATATGATTCTGATAGAATATGCAGTGGTTATGCTGATACAGTTCTATTTTCTTTATATCAATGATCAGATTGATATGAGTGCCTTTGATACGATGAGGGTAGTCTATCATATGGGTACTGTGCTTGTTATGTATGTATTTAGTCGTATTACCGTAAGTAAAAGGAATACAGAACGTGAGAGGATAGAAAAATGGCAGGAATCCGTTTTGAAAAATGATAGTGATATGGAGGATTTCCTGTCTAACGTATCTCATGAATTACGTACTCCCGTAAACGTTATAAGCGGCATGACAACGCTTATGCAAAAAAATAATGACAGCCATGAACTTGCATCCATAAAAGAGGCAGGTATCAGACTGGCTCATCAGATAGAAGACATTCAGGATTATACAGAGATAAAGAGGGAAGAGCTGGTTCTTGAGGAAGAGAATTATATGTGCGTTTCCCTTATCAATGATGTTGTAGCTAATTATAATTCAAATTATAAGGACAGTAAGCTTGAGCTTATCATAGATCTGGCTCCGGAAACTCCTTCCGTTCTTTACGGAGATATAAGGAAGCTTCATAAGCTGTTCAGACACCTGATTGACAATGCGGTCAAATTTACAAGAAAGGGCGGTATTAATCTAAAAATCTTTACGGAGCATCATGAACAGGGAGTAAATCTGACAATAGAAATTACGGATACCGGAATCGGTATGACCCGTGCGGATATGGCACGTGTTTCGAAAGGAATGTATCAGGCAAATAAAAAACGCAACAGGAGTACAGGAGGTATCGGAATAGGTCTGCCTATAGTATATGGCTTTGTTCATAAAATGGGCGGCTTTGTAATGATAAACAGCGAAAAGAAAAAAGGAACAACTGTAAGACTTACTATCCCGCAGAAGGTAGTAGATATGTCTCCTTGTCTTATGACCAATGACAATGTGAAGGATGGTCTTGTATTCTACTCAAGACTTGACAAGTTTAAGGTACCTGAAGTAAGAGATTTCTACAAAAATATGGTAATCAACCTTGCTACCGGTCTTAAAACAAGGCTTTACTCTGCGAGTGACAGAAAAGAGCTTGAGCATCTTTTGGAAGAAATGGATGTATCTCATATCTTTATGGGAGTGGAAGAATATGAGGCAGAAGCAGATTGGATAGAGCAATTATCAAAGGATGGTTATAAAATTGTGGTATCGGCAGATGCAGGATTTAAGGTTTCTGACGGAAGCCGTGTTTTGGTAATGCAAAAACCTCTGTATGCTTTTCCTGTTGTGCGGATACTTAATGGTGAGGAAGATAATAATATTAATTCAAATCAGGAAGAAAAAATATACTTCCATGGGGTGAGTGCTCTTGTTGTGGATGATGAGCCTATGAATCTTGTGGTTGCATCAGGGCTTTTCAGAGATTATAAGATGATTGTTGATTCGGCAGAGAGTGGTAAGGAAGCTATCAGGAAATACGAATCAGGCAGCTATGATATTATATTTATGGACCATATGATGCCGGAGATGGATGGTGTCGAGACTATGAAGCAGATAAGACAGATCGCTTTGTCAGATGGAAGAACACCGATAATAGTAGCACTTACCGCCAATGCTTTAAGCGGAGCAAAAGAAATGTTTATAAAGGAAGGCTTTGACGGATTTATTGCAAAGCCTATAGATATAGGTGGATTTGAGAGAGTTATGAAGCGTTTGCTCCCTGAAAAAATGATTCATTATGAGAGGAGGGGCAGGTAATGGGTTTATTTGGTAGAGAAAGGAATTCATTAAATTTTTTCATATATGACTCAACAATAGATTTAAAGGATAGATCCTTTATAGTTTTTTCTATGGCTATGATTATGTCTTTTGTCGTTTCTGTGCCCTGTGGTCTTATAATGGGGGAACCGATTTCATCAACCATAACCACATTGGTTGGAACGATAATTTTTACTATACTTGTTAGTATTGCATATAAAACAAGGAAGATAGGACCATTTAGATTAGTAGTAGCAGTATTGGATGCATTTGTTCTGTTACCCGGACTTTATATTACCAATGGAGGGATAAACAGCGGTGCACCACTATGGATTCTTTTGGGATTTTATTATCTTGTTATGATAACGGATGGAAAATTCAGAACTGTGCTCAGTGCGATTACAGTTTTTATTTTACTTGCGTGCATGATGTTGGAATATCGGTATCCTCAATATGTGACACAGTACAGCGGATGGAGCAGATTTTTTGACTGCTTTGCTGCATTGATTACCGTGGTATTTGTAATATCGTTTATTGTAAGCTTTCAGAACAGGCTTTACAGAAGAGAAAGCCGCCTTGCAGCGGATAAGGCAAATGAACTGGAGGAATTAAACCGTGCACAAAATCGTTTCTTTTCCAGCATGAGCCATGAAATTCGTACTCCTATCAATACAGTGCTTGGAATGAATGAGATTATTTTGCGTCAGGAGGATGCATCTGAAGAAATCAAAAAGGATGCAAGAAATATCCAGGGAGCCGGTAAGCTTCTTTTGGCGCTTATAAATGATATCCTTGATGTCAGCAAAATAGAGGCGGGAAAAATGGATATAGTTCCCGTAAACTATAATGTGGCATCACTTTTGTCTGAAATCGTTAATATGATTTGGCTTAAGACAGAAGAAAAGGGACTTAAATTTAATGTTGATATCGATCCTGATGTCCCTGAAACTTTATTTGGTGATGAGGTAAGGATTAAACAGATACTGATTAATTTGCTTAATAATGCTGTAAAGTATACCAAAGAAGGCTCCATCAGCTTACATATGGAATGTGAGACAACTGATAATGAAAATGTTTTATTGAAGATAGTAGTATCCGATACCGGAATAGGAATAAAGCCTGAAGCTCTTCCGTTCCTTTTTGATACATTTAAGAGAGTGGATGAGGAGAAGAACCGCTATATAGAGGGTACGGGACTTGGCCTTTCAATAGTTAAGCAGCTTGTGGAATTGATGGGTGGAGAGATTACCGTAAACAGTGTTTACTCGGAGGGTTCAACCTTTACTGTCTCGCTTGGACAGGGAATTTCCTCGGAAAAGCATATAGGTAATATCAATATATCGGGTACAGGCAGTATATCAAATGCAGAGAAATTTGCACATAGCTTCCATGCACCTGATGCGGGAATTTTAATTGTTGATGATAACGAGATGAATCTTGAAGTGGAAAAGAAGCTGCTTGAAGGAACCGGAATGAACATAGACATGGCCGGGTCTGGACAAGAGGCTCTTTTACTTACCCTTAACTGCCGGTATGATGTTATATTTATGGATCATCTTATGCCGGAAATGGATGGTATAGAATGTTATAAAAATATAACTACTCAAAAGGGAGGTATGAATTCCAATGTCCCTGTTATCGTACTTACGGCAAATGCCGGAAGTGATAATATGGAGCTTTATAACAATGCAGGCTTTGATGATTATCTGGTAAAGCCTGTATCTGGAGTACAGTTAGAGGACATACTTCTTAAATATCTTCCGGCGGAAAAGATTGTGAGAACCGGTGTCACTGAAATGACAGGAAGTTCTATGAGCACAGCTGCCGGATATTCTAAAAAGAGAGCGGTTACTGTTGCAGCAGGAAGTATGGCTGATCTTCCGGGTTATATACAAAGTGAAATGCAAATCAGTATCATCCCGAGTAAAATATATACGGAGGAAGGTACCTTTTACGATAATATTGATATTGATTCCGAAGAAATTTTGCAATATATGGGTGCTGAGCTAAGACCTGTAACTTCGGATGCGCCGACAGTAGAAGAATACATACGCTTTTTTTCTTCTGAATTAAAAAAGGCACATCATCTGATATTTATAACCCTTACTTCCGGTAACAGCGCTGAGTATGAACGTGTACAAAAAGCTGCCGAGGTTTTTGAAAATGTAACAATTATAAATTCAGAGTGCCTTTCCAGTGCAACCGGTATACTTGTAATGTATGCTGCAAGGCTTGCGAGTCAGAATCTTCCGGTAGAGAAAATAATATCTGAAATTGAAGAAGCAAAGAAGCATATCCGGTGCAGCTTTGTTATAAAAACAACCGATGTTATGGCAAGGCGTGATAGAATAAGTCCTTTCATGAATCGTATCATGAATACATTCTGGCTAAGACCTATGCTTGAGACTAAAAATGACGGCTTACGAGTAGGCAAGCTTTTTATGGGAAGCGCAAGAAAATGCTATGAAAAATATATAAAGAGTGTCTTTTCAAAAAATGATTATCCGGAAACTTCATTTGCATTTATTACATATGCGGGAATGGATGAAGAAGACTTGCTATGGATAGAGGATGAACTTAAAAAAATAGTTAAATTCGAACATATCATTTTTCAAAAGGCTTCTGCTGGTATTAGCACAAACTGCGGTGAGGGAACCTTTGGAATTTTATACATGACCAAATCAGATCAGAAGTATAATTTCAGTGCGTTCTTTGACAGGATAAATGAAGCGAATGATTATGACTATGATTTGTATGATGAAGAAGATACAGAGGAAGGTAACGCTGAAGAAGCTTCGTATGAAGAAGCTTTATATGATGGAGCCGCAGATAATAAAGGTACAGATAAAAAAGGTATAGATAAGACAGCTAAAGACAGCATGGCTTTAGAAAGAAAGTGGTACGAAGGCATAGAAGGAATAAACGGAGATATAGCAATAAAAAACAGCGGATCCGAGGAGTCCTTCGAAACAGTGTTAAAGATATTCCATGAATCTATCGAAAAAAAGTCCAAGGAGATTAGTGACTATTACTCTGATGAGGATTGGGATAATTATACTATCAAGGTACATGCCTTAAAAAGCTCTGCAAAGCTTATAGGTGCCATGGAACTTGCGGAGTCTGCCGAAAAGCTCGAGATGGCAGGTAAGGAAAAGGATGCAGAATATATACATGCTAATCATGAGTCTTTCATAAAGGATTATATAAACTTTGAAGAAGTACTGGACAATGCATTTATAAAAAGAGATGAAGATGTATCAAAAACTTCGGATAAGCCGATTGCGGATGAGTCTCTGATGCAAAGTGTATATGAGGGCATACGTGAAGCGGCAGAGGAGATGGACTGCGACAAGCTTGATGGGATAATGGAAAGCATAAAAGATTATGATGTACCTAAAGCTCACGCAGAGCGTTTTTCCGAGATAAAAAAATACGCAGAAAGCTATGACTATGAAGGTTTACTCAAAATATTGCAATAAAGATTGAAAGTGTGCCAGATTGGCACACTTTATTTTTGAAATGTAAATTATACCTTTATAGTCACGCGTGTTCCACCATTTTCATTTGCTTCAATTGATAGCGTTCCTTTGCACATTAATTCAAGTCTTTCTTTTATATTGGCAAGTGCGATATGCGGTTCGTTGTTTTCATCACCTGTAAAGCCCGGACCGTTATCGGATACTTCAATCTCACTGCCGTTTTCTGTTTCTCTTGTGCGGATTTGTATGTGAAGCGGTTCGAGCTCGGGATCTATACCGTGCTTAACTGCATTTTCCACTATAGGCTGAAGCGTAAGAGGCGGTATGCGGAAATTAGTATGAGGAGTATCATACTCCACAAAAAGCTTGTCCTCAAAGCGTACGCTTTCTACAGCAAGATATGCTCGTGTATGCTCTAATTCTTCTGTAAACGGAATGGTGTTATCCTTTGCTATCGCAGTAAAATTTTTCCTTAAGAAAGTATTGAAATTAAGTATAAGCTCCTGAGCCTTTTCGGAGTTTTGTTCACAAAGGTAGTATATGCTTGTTAAGGAGTTATATACAAAGTGAGGGCGCATCTCCAAAACGCTTATGCTGGCACGCTGCTTTGCATTTTCTTCCTTTTGTAAGATATACTGGTCTATCTGATCGGATAAAATAAAAAGAAACATAAATATTGAGGCAATCGAAGTACCGATAACCGCAAGTAAAAGACCATATGAAAACATTTGTATGAGCAAGCAGACGGAAGGTATGGTAAGATAAATGATAAATGCTATAAATTCTTTTTTGGAGATATTCTTTCTTTTATAGATAAGAACAGT
>JAFUGL010000059.1 GCA_017469405.1 Lachnospiraceae bacterium
CTTATGCTCGCCAAAAGAAACCGATTCAGGTTTGTACTTTTTCTTCACCTGAAACATTCGCTTAAACAAACCAAAGTAACTCAGATTCTCCCTCAAATAATCATTCATACCGAATAGCCCCATCACCAGCACTCCATCTTCATTATTGAAACCACAAGTATAAAATCCATAATTCTTTACTTAATTCAAATTCGAACTATATTTTATCTCTTTCATTTTTGATTTTATCACACATGTAAGTGAAATGATAAAAAATGCCACCCATATTATAAGTGCTCCGTATTATCATAACAATCCTTACAGTTTATTCTCATCAGCTATTTCTACCATGGATCTGAGTCGTTTTGTTTCTTCTTTAAGTATTTCCATACCGGCATCGGTAATCTGATATATCTTTCTTCTTGCGTCTTCACTGGGAATCGACTTGATCCATTTAAGCTTAAGCAGATTTTCTATAGCGCCATACATGGTACCGGCAGCTATTCTTACATTTCCTTCACTCAGCTCTTCAACCTTCTGCATGATCCTGTATCCATGTCCCGGTTCTATCAATGCTATCAGTATCAGATAAGTAGTTTCGGTGAGAGGTAAATACTTACTTCTATTCATTTATCAATCCTCCGCTTAGATAATAAATCAATTAATCTCATTTATACAGTTCAACTGTATAGTTGAATTATATATAGTGCAACTGTATATGTCAATTGTTTTTTCATATAAAAAAAGGAGCCTACAAGTACTTCTACTCATAGACGCCTTATCGCTGTATATAAACTATTAAGTTTTCTTCCGGTAGAACTTCCGAAGCAGAATTATCTTCTGACTTATAATTTTTCATCTCTGTAAGTTCTATATGATTTCCAGAAGGCCAAGCACATCAACGCATGCCCCCAAGATTCTCCGCAGCCTGCCAAAAAGGCATACTGTTCCAGGCCAATGGCTATAAGGACCGCATAGATGATTTTTGTCAGAAAACTGAATCCTAGGGGACTCATGAAAACTGCCACCTTCGGAAGCTTCATTGTTCCCTTCCAAACAAAATACATAAAAGCTATCGTAATGGGGATATCGACGATAAAGCACCATATAAGGAAAGGAACGAGCGCAGCAGCTCCCGGTATGAGGTATGCCCTGTCCACTGATTCAGCGTCTATTCCCGCTTTTATCGCGGTTTGTATAAACAGCGCAGCCAGACAGCAAGCCGTATGAAACGATACAAACATCATCGGTGCGGAGACGCATCCAAAACGAAACACTTTGTACATTTTAGGGTGACGATTTGCTCCAATGTCACCAAGTATATTGACCATAACCGGGGAATAAGCCATGCAGCCAAAGCCGGAAAGAATTCCCAAAGCCATAGAGGTCAAATAAAACCATGACGGAACCTTCACGATATTGGAATTAAGAAACCCAAACACAATTGGCTCTCCGCCAAGTGGAACATATCCCAACAGCCAATCGCCGACTCCACACAAGAACAACGCAACTGTGCCAAAATACAAACACTTTTTTACATTTCCACGATTCATATCTTAAGTTCTCCTTATCAAACGCAAATATCAATAATGGCACAATACCCAAAACGAATGCCGGAAGCAGATAATATACAATGCATTGAGTGATATTTAATGGATCCGTTGATGTGGCATATCCTGAAAAGTTTTCCTTTATGATACCGATATAAACGGTGCTGCCTTTTGGAAAGACGATTCCTAAAATCAAAACACCATGGTTTAGGAAAACAAATCCATTATAACATGAATTTTCGTGGGTTAAACCTCTGGCCTTATGTTCAAGGTGCAGGAAGAGGTTTTGACTGCGTTTCATCAAGAAGTATCTTTCTGTTTACTATGTGAGCAAGTCCGTGTGCTATCTTCATATTTACAATCATAAAGATAATCGCCATTATTACCGAAATTATTGAGACTGCATCCCAATTCATTAATGTAGCACATTTTATAAGTATAAGTATACTTATTGGCAAGCATACGGAACTTGTTATCACACATGGAATATATTTCTTTATATAAATCGTATGACCGATATGAATGAAAAAGTGACCTGTCAACGACATAAATATACCAAACCAAAGTGCATTAAGAATATTACTTGAAAAATAGTATGCCAGCAAGCTAACACCGAAGAACGGAATAAATTCTTCATAAACAGCAAGGGCAAAGCCTACATGTGTCATTCCACGATATGTATTCATCACCTTTGGAAAGCGATCAAACAGATATGTATTTCTCTTAAAAAACCAGATAAAGCCAGCAATTTCCTCCATATCATGAAATATAAATATAATTGGTAAAAGTAAGATGTATTCTCTCATATTAGCCTCCTAGATAGTAACACAAGTGTGTCGTTTGTGATATGATAGCTTACGATTTCAATAAAATCAATACAAAAGCCAAAAGAGACACTAATTAATATAAATGTGTCATTTAGGAGGAACTATATGTATAAGACTAAAAATCCTTCTGCTATAAGATCTCAGAAGGACATAACAAAGGCTCTTTTGAATTTAATGAATGAATACCCATATGAAGAAATATCCGTAAAACAGATATTAATTGATGCCAAGCTTGCAAGAAAGACTTTTTACAGGAACTTTAAGTCGAAGGATGATGTACTACTCTCTTTGATAAGAGAAAAACTCTTTTGTTATTTTCAAATCGTTAATAAAGGTGATGTTGATGTTTTATCCACTATCTTTTCTTTTGCGGTCAAGAACCGGGAGTTACTTATGTTATTAGAAAGAAATAATTTGCTTCATGTGGTTCTTCAATGTATGAATGAAAACATAGGACTTCATAAGACGAAGTATGTAAGTAAAAATAATCCATTTGTCAGGTTGTTTGATGGTCTTGATTCAGAGTATCTGATTTCTCTAAATATTGGTGCAATCTGGAATGTGATAACACTTTGGATACATGAGGGGATGAAAGATGATCCTGAATATATTAAGAATTCAATCAGTAAGTATTTAATGAGCTTATCAGAGGAAAATATTATCTCTTGTAAATAATATATACTATTACGGACTATTCTTCAAAGAGATCATGCCTAGATGAAGTTACACTTCATTAGAAAATGTACTGAATTCAAGCCATATCCCTCTAAAAAACTAAATTCCGATATAACGCCCACATCGCTCGACAAACAGGAATTGTTTATTTCATCAGATCAGCAATTTCTTTCTTCCCATATGCCTTTACACTCCGGATTACATCCTTTTTTCTTTTGATTGCTGCAACCAATGATACATCCAATACATTAAAAAAGTCTTCAAAACGAACCTGTCCGCCTTTTCTTATTTCTTTCAATTTCTCCGTATCTTTTATCTTTCTCTCAGTCTCACTTTTAGGATAGCCTTGCCCGAATGGTTCTGAAAAAAGAGCTTCTATTGTTCTTTCAAGATTTTCAATACCTGACCATGTATAATCTTCACCTAATGGTAAAGATATCGCATTTCCATTATTGATCTGGGCAAATAGATAGGCATCCTTCGGTGTGGGTGCATACCCGCAAATAACACCTGGCATACTATTACAAGCCAGCATCATTCCCTGCCCGGAAGAGCATCCCGTAACAATGAAATCCACTGTCTTACTTGCCAACAAAATGCCTACAAGTAAAGAAATCTCTATATAAGAGTATTTTTCTTTTTCTTCCATCGTACAGCCATAATTTATTACCTCGGCCTCCTTGGGAGCATACTTATATACAGCATCATAAATTATTTGATTTTTAGATATTTGTGAGCTTGCTTGAATAACCCCGATTCTCATTGTTTCCCCTACAAACTGCCGATTGTCATCGTCCATAAAACTGAAATTAACGAACCCAATTACTTTTATCTTCCGGATTTTCTCCCTATATATACTTCTCAATTCCACACTGCTCTACAACCTTTTTCCCAAGAAGAGTAAGTGCCTGCTCGGGACATTTATTGATACAACGATAGCACATGGTACACCGGTCACATGAAACTGCTTTATGCTCCTCAATTGTAATGTTTTTCATCGGGCACAGCTTTGCGCATAGTCCGCATCCGATACATTTATCATTATCAATTTTAAGCTTTGAGGAATAGCTCCCTGTCTTATGGCCAAAGTACGCTCGCTGTCCAAAGTAACCGGCCAGCCTATACAAAATACCTATACCTTCCTGAGTCGGATTACCGGCTTTTAACCGCTTTACAGATTCTTTTATCTTCTGTTCCGCCTGTTTTACAAGTTCTTTATTCTTTTCAATCGGACGTTTTAATGCCTTCTCATCTGCTATACTGTCCGGCATCTTAAGATGGAGTCCGCCTATTAATTCAGCGCCGCATTTTTTCAAAAGGCGACCGAGCATCCCTGAGCCATCACCGCTGAAAAGTCCCATCGTAGCGATAATAAAAACCTTCTTGTTCATCCATAATTCATTATGATCCATAATATAATCTCGCAAAATTTTTGGAACTGTACTATACTGAACCGGATATGCAATTATGATAAGAGTCGCATCTTTTACAACTGATAAAGCATCAGCATCCTCTATAGAATATGCACCGGATTCTTTGTCATACTCTTTACAAAATAACTCAGCAGCATATTTAGAATTGCCTGTTCCACTAAAATAAAGTCCTACCATGTTTATCACATCCTATATCTATTATTCTGAACGGAAATGAAGAAGTGACAGTATCCCAATTGGTAGAAAATAAACACACCACGCGACAAGAGCAAGCCTTCCGCCGATTCCGTTACCACCAGAGGACATTCTCACGAACATTCCCGTAATTGGCATAAATGTACAACTAAAGTAAAACACTCCGTGTATCATCATTAGTGCACTGAGCCACTTATCTATCTTGTTATTAGGCTTCATAGATAGTCCCGTAAAGAAGGTAGAAAGCGCCATTACACCGTAGCCAAGCAGATCGTAGTTAAAAATAAGTCCAAACTTATTAAATTCTAATAGCTTTGACGCTTGTTCATTCAATTGTTCGTTATTTACCGTAGTCAGCTGTGAAAAATAAACAAGCATTATAAACGTACCATACACCGCCGCCAGAATCAAACCTATATTAGCAGCAACTTTGCGGTCACCTTCGCACTCGTTATTCAGGCCTGCCGTCATCATGATAAATCCTATCGGCAGGATAAGGCAGACAAAATATCCACCCATAGAAAAATTTATCAGAAGAAATATTGCAAATAGAAATACTGTCACTGTTACAATTGCTGAACCAGCTTTAGAAATCATCTTGTTCATATCAATCTACTCTCCTATAAATACCATTTATTTATTTCATCAATATACATTATAGACTTGCGACATTCTTCTTTGTAGTGAATAAAGATATAACTACAATATGACTAAAGTCATATTCTTTAGAAGCAAACAAAAAGGAGCTCATAAAAAGCTCCTTTAATACCTGTTTAGATATCTTCCGGTTAACTTGTCCAACACTTTAATAGTTTGTGCATTTTACTGGAATTCAAGTTGTCTGTTTTCCTTCATATATTTCACCCTCAATTGGTTTTGATCCTTGAAGTTTCGTGGTGAGCTTTTTTACAAAACAGATCTATCTTTCTATCATTATCAGCATTCTCCCTCGTCTTTGGATCAATGAAAATCTTTTCTCCCGCAAATTTATCTATCCCGATCATCTTCTTAATCCTATCAAAAGCCTTCTCTGCACCATTACCACTCTGGCAGGCAAATACGAATATCTTCTTTCCACTCATTTTATCCTTCTGATCACTAAGGAAAGTACAAATCGGAGGAGCCGGACGGCTCGCCCATACAGGGAATCCAATGATGATATTATCATATTTATCGGAATCAAATTCATATGGCTTTAATACTGGCCTTTCACCCATCACAGCACTCTTTCCACCCCACAGAAACTTCTTAGCACCCTTGTCCGGATATGCCTTATCAGGTTCAATCCTGATCACATCCGCACCAAGCTTTGCAGCCAA
>JAFUGL010000060.1 GCA_017469405.1 Lachnospiraceae bacterium
ATGCAGATTATTATGCAGCAAATAACAGCGATGTTGTAGCAGCTCTTGGTTCAAGTAAGGAAGCTTTGTATAACCATTATGTAAATCACGGTAAAGCGGAAGGAAGAAAGGCGAATGCAGATGATCCTGCTGAGCGTGTAACGCCTGCTGATAATACTGCTGTTGCGGATGCGGGAAGTACCGCTTCTCAGGACACATCTTCCCAGACTTCAGGAAACTGGTGGGACAATTATCCCTGGTATACATGGATTGATATGGGATGCTACTATATGTATATCGGAGAGCTTTATGCGGTTTTGCCTTTAGAAAACTATGATACTCTTAGAGCCAGATATCCCGAAGTTAGTAGTTGGATATCGGTTGGTCTCGGATCACCTGAAGCAGGTGTAGGCGCCCCTAATACAACAATAATAGCTGCTGACAGGGGAAGTATTTATAATGGTATGTCCGAATCAGAACTCTATGGACCTTTACGAATTGCAAGAGCTTATAACGGACTTTCTTAAAACTCTATTACACAGGAGCCTAATATAATATGCCTAAAACCAAAAATTAACCCGGAGACATTATGTTTTCGGGTTTTTTATATTTATATTAGATTGTAAACAAGTATCTTTATGGTATAATTAAAAAAGGTTACATAAACTGAAAATTTTTTTTTATAAAAATACAAAATATAATTATAATAGATAGATGGAGCATAAAAGGGTATATCCCGGTATATTTTGATCCGGGATAACTTATTGTTCCTCCCGGATATGGAAAATGGAGGAAAAGAAATGATCGGAAAAGAATTGCTATGTGAATTGAGGGGAAGCGGTTGCAAATATAACGAAGACCAAATAATATTTATTACCAAGGATAGTGAAGGTAAACTTATCTGGCTTGAACGTGGTAATGATTTTGCAGGATTAGAACATATTATAGCCAATCACGAAAATGATTTTTTCCAGGCGATAGGCATCAAAAAAAATGAAATTGCTTTATACTTATATACTGCCATAACCAATGGTAAATTGGTAAAGAATGTTCCCTCAAAAATTGCAGGTGGTCTTGACAGGACCTATGAATACGATGACCATTATTACACTTTTGTCGGACTGGGAAATAACGGTTTTATTGTAACTGCGTTTCCTGTTGGAAAATAAAGGAGGTTGCCTATGCAAAATTTAATGATAAAATTTGATTTTTCTCATGGACCGATTTGGAAAGAAAAATATAACATAGATACAGGCGAATGGTCAACCGGCATTGATGTTATAGATAAAGATAAAGCTTTATCCATATTAGATGACGAGGCAAATAAAGAATATTCATCTTTGTATTCGTTTGATGAAAATGGGACATTTATCTTTGACACTAACACTTATGAAAAAAAGAAGGATGTACTTTTATCATTGATACAAACCATTGTTTTAAGAGTAAATGATCTGAATGATGGTTCGTATACCGTTATAGATGAAGAAACTCCAAAATTGACTAAATAAGTCAGCAAAGGAAGGATAACCATACCTGAAGCTGCCGAAGAATTAGGTATGTCTCTTTCAGAATTCGAAGAGGCTATGATTAAAGCGGGATACAAAATTCCGGAAACCGTTTAAAAAGCATAAAGGAATTGCTTTTACCGGTCATTATGGCCTTGTAGAGGCATAAAAATCATCAGATATAGAAAGAGGCGGCATTTTTGCTGACCTCTTTTTGTTTTCTAAAAATTTCAAACATAATATCTTTAGGACTTTGTATTTTTAATCGGACCGGAGGTATTGTACTATGAACAAACTATTTAAACCAAAAATAATTAAAAATCTGATCAAAACAATTCTATTCACGGCTATAGCTGTATTAGGTATAGGTCTTAAAACGGCAAGTTCCTATGCCGGGAACTGTGGCTGTGGTAATGAGTGTAAAGAATATTCTCCATATGGCATAAAATGCGAAAATGCAAAAACCTGTTGGTTCGAGGGTACTGACTGGAGCAGCGCTAATGGTTGTGGTGGACATAGCTGGTATGATGCACCTGAAAACTATCCATATTACTGTAGTATATGCGGTATATATTATGCTGAAAATCAGATAAGCGGCACTACTACCACACATATACAGCACCGTAATTGTCATTATTGCGTCGGTATCAAGAGCGCTTCTAAAGTGTGCGCACAGCCCTATGTACCTCCCAAATACACCATCACGATCCATGTAAATGATGCAAAAGAGAATAATACGGGCAATAATGGATACAATACCTATATAGGCGCAACCTTTTCAAACGGACAGACCGTGCTTTCTGAGACCGTTACAGAGGGCGAGTCATTCAGTCCCGTATCTTCTGCCGATATAACCGCTTTAACGAACGGAATACCTAAAGGATGGCATTTTTTAGGCTTTTATGACGGATCCGGCAAAAATGCCGTAGTCACAAACGGAAAAAGCTATACGCTTAAATCAGTATATACCTATGAAAGCCTGACACTTCCAACAGCTATTGATACTGTACACGAAAACAGATGATTTCGTTTACACTTAAAATGATAACAATAACCACAGAAAAGAGGCTGATTTTTGTAAAAGAAAGTCAGCCACCCTTTTCTTAAACAGATAGGAGAAAATATGACCATTAAGCAATTGATTACCGAATTAAATCATTTCGATCCATCCTTGGAAGTTAAAATATGTTGCTACACATCGATAAATGATCCCGAAGAGATGGTAATATATCATAATCTGATTGATAAAAACGGAAACACTCCCTGCCAGATTCATAAGAGCATAACGCTCCTCAGTCTCGAAAAAGATGGAAAAACTGTGGCAATATCGTAAATATGTAAGGAGGTCCGCAAATGATTTTTGGATATGCTCGTTGCTCTACAAACGAAGAACGTCAGGACATCGACAGACAAAAAAGGGATCTGTATGCGCTTGGCGTTACTGATGACAAGTACATTTACTGGGAGTATGAATCCGGTATGAAAGATGACCCTGCCGAACTTCAAAAGCTCTTGGATATTGCATTGGATGGTGATACCATAGCCACCACAGAAGTATCAAGGCTTACCCGTTCCACCAAGCATCTGTGTGAGATTCTTCAGACTGTCAAAGAAAAGAAACTGATACTTGATATCGGTGGTTCCTTCCGTGTGGACTGTTCCAAAGGTGATATGGATCCGATGACAGAGGGCATGGTTAAAATGTGGGGTGTATTCGCAGAAATGGAGCGTAATATCATATCCCAGCGTGTTAAGTCTGGCATGAAGAACGCCGCTGCGAAAGGAAGGCAAATCGGAAGACCTGAAACAACCAGAGATAGCCTTCCCGATAAGTTCTGGAAGTATTATCAGATGTATAAGGCCAGATGTATCAATATTTCTGAGATGGCTCGTATCATGGATTGCTCCCGGGCATCTGTTTACAAATACATAAAAATTGCGGAGATGGATTAATCCCATCTCCATGCCCAATTTCTACGCCCTATGAAATCGTATCATTTTATTTGAGTTTTACAGTATGTTTTAGAACTATTTATGAGTCTGTAAAAATGAGCACAAAATGAGCACAAATAGATTCAGTGAGGTAGTAAGGCCTGTATTTTCAAGGTTTCTTATTGTTTGATTTGCTTCGAATCCCCCTCTCGCTATACTGAATCTGTTTTGAAGCTTCGAGAATATCGGAGCTTCTTTTTTTATATTTAGCAAATGTTTTATATTTAGCAAATGGAAAAATACGGAGGACTTCCTCATAAAATATTAATCGAATCCTCGCGGAGCGGTTTTGCCTTATTTGAAAAAGCTTCGGATTTTCTGCAAGGCAAAAAGATTTTC
>JAFUGL010000061.1 GCA_017469405.1 Lachnospiraceae bacterium
CAAGGATTACTTGCGATATCCTAAAGGTTATCCAAGAACCATTTATTCAGAGACCGTCGGTAGCGAAGCGGACGACGGGCTTCCTTTTTGACAGAAAGATAAACATGTAGTAAGATATGTGAAACATATCTAACACTTATTTCAGATTCAGGAGTACTCTACAATAAGTTTTCCGACAACAAATTTACACGGTCCTATATAAATTTAACACTTGATTAAATGACATATAATGGGTATAATTATTTAGAATGTTTAAAAAGGAGGTAATGTCCATGAAGGGTTATATGACTAACGAATTTGGTGACATTGTTATAGAAAACGAAGTAATAGCTCAATATGCAGGACACGCAGCTCTTGAATGCTTTGGTATTGTAGGTATGGCAACCATAAGCATGAAGGATGGTATTGCCAAGCTTCTTAAGGGTGACAGTGTGAGCAAGGGCGTAAATGTTATTATCGATGAGGATAATACAATTTCAATTGATTTTCATATCATAGTAGCATACGGTGTGAGTATTTCAACTGTATGTGACAATCTTATAAGTACTGTAAAGTATTCTGTTGAGGAAATGACCGGTATGTCGGTTAAGAACATCAACATCTTTGTTGAAGGTGTTAGGGTAATAGATTAGTAGGAGGAAATTTAAAGTGGCTATTAAGATAATTGATGCAGATTTGCTTCAAAAAGCATTTCTTGCAGGAGCTTATAACTTGGAGAGAAACAAGGAATATATCAACGAATTAAATGTATTCCCTGTTCCGGACGGCGATACAGGCTCCAATATGTCGTTAACCATTATGTCAGCTGCAAATGAAGTTAGTAACCTTGAGCATCCGGGATTAAAGGAATTGTCTAAAACAATTTCAAGTGGTTCGCTTAGAGGTGCAAGAGGTAACTCAGGTGTTATACTTTCACAGCTTTTAAGAGGATTTTGCAAGGAAATCAAGGAAAAGTCTGAGATAAATGTAAATGTACTTGCAGATGGTTTTGTTCGTGGTGTCGAGACAGCATATAAGGCTGTTATGAAACCAAAGGAAGGAACTATTCTTACTGTTGCAAAGGCTATGGCAGAAAAGGCCGTTGAGCTTGCAGAGCAAGGCGTAGATGTAGAAGCATTTGCAGAGGCAGTTATAGAGTGTGGAGATGAAACACTCGAAAAGACTCCTGAATTATTACCTGTACTTAAGGAAGCCGGAGTTGTTGACTCTGGCGGACAGGGACTTATGGAGTTCCTTAAGGGCGCATATAACGGATTGACAGGAAAAGAGGTTGTTGATGTTAAACCTGTTAAGACAGGTTCAGCCGGTGCAGCTTCTGTTGATTCGGAAAATATAGATACTTCAGATATCAAGTTTGGATATTGTACAGAGTTTATTATAAATCTTGAAAAAGAATTCACTATGGATGATGAGATTAAATTTAAAGAATATCTCACTTCAATAGGAGATTCACTGGTATGTGTTGCTGATGATGATTTCGTTAAGATTCATGTTCATACCAATCATCCGGGACTTGCGTTTGAGAAGGGTCTTGAGTATGGTTCACTTACCAAGATGAAGATTGACAATATGCGTGAGGAGCATCACGAGAAGCTTATGAAGGAGCAGGATAAGATTAAATCTGCCGAGCGTGATGCCGAGCTTGCCGAGTTAAAGAAGAAGGAAGAAAAGAAGCCTTACGGATTCGTTGCAGTATCTGTTGGCGAGGGCCTGGACAGTATATTTAAAGAGCTTGGAGTTGACCATATCATTTCAGGTGGTCAGACTATGAATCCAAGTACTGATGATGTACTTTCTGCTGTAGAAAAGGTTAATGCTGATACAGTATTTGTACTTCCTAACAATAAAAATATCATTCTTGCCGCAAATCAGGCTGCAAGTATTGAGAAGGAAAAGAAGGTAATAGTTATACCATCTAAGACTATTCCACAGGGTATAAGTGCTATGATAGGCTTTGAGGGAACACTTTCACCTGAGGACAATGCTGAGAGCATGAAGGATGCTATGAGCATGGTTAAGTCAGGAGAGGTTACTTATGCTGTAAGAGATACTTCCATAGATGGCAAGGAGATAAAGACCGGCGACTTTATGGGTATATCAGATGACGGTATCAAGTCAGTTGGTACTGATATAACAGAGGTTGTTAAAGAACTTGTTAAGGAAATGGCTTATGACGGTTCAGAACTTATAAGTGTTTACTATGGACAGGATGTAAATAATGAGGATGCTGAAAAGCTTGTAAAGGCTATTTAAGATACCTATCCTGATTATGAGGTTGAGCTTCATCCGGGAGACCAGCCGGTATACTATTATATTCTTTCAGTAGAATAAATTAAGTATTATAAAGCTGTCACTTTACAGATAAAATGTAAAGTGATGGCTTTTCTTTTTTTTATACATAATGTATTATAAATTGTATAAAATATAATGATGGCTTTTAATAAACCGGGAAGGTTAAAAATCAAAATGAACGATGTGAATTTTTGGACATACAGTGATGATATACCGGACGGAGCAGGTTTTAATCAATTTAGTCTGTATCATATATGCTGGCTTATTTTTATTATAGCTTTTTCTCTCATTTTAGGGATATATTATTCAAAGCAAAATGAGAAGAAAAGGGATATTATTTTAAAGATAACAGGCAGCTTTTTGGTCTTTCTTATTTTTTTAAGAATAGGTGTTTTATATGCAGGAAACCATATGTCAGTTTATGAACTGCCGTTACATCTGTGTAGTCTTGCAGGGTTTGTATGCTTTTTCCATGCATTTTTTAAATGGGATTTTTTAGGACAGGTTTTATACAGCTTGTGTCTTCCGGGAACAGTATGTGCACTTTTATTTCCGGATTGGAGTTATTATCCGGCATTTAATTTTATTACGCTTCAGGGCTTTATATTTCATGGAGTAATAGTGGTCTATACAGTATTAGGTCTAATAGGAGAGGATATAAAGCCGTCTATATTTAAAATGTGGAAAGCAATTGCTTTTCTTGTTATAATAGTACCTGTGATTTATGTGTTTGACAGGCACTTTGATGTAAATTATATGTTTGTTTTAAGACCGTCACCTGACTCACCGCTTGAGTGGATAGACAATAAAATGGGCAGCTTATGGTATCTGCCCGGATATGCGGTGCTGGTTATGATAGTTGTTACACTAATGAATGTTTTATATGGAGCGATACATGGATTTAAGAGAAGAGATAACGACAATTAAAGGAATAGGAGATAAAACAGCAGCCTGCTTTGCCAAGCTTGGAATTCACAATGTAGGTGAGCTTATCAATACATTTCCGAGAGATTACATTTTTTACGGAGAACCGGTTGATATAAAGGATACAAAGATTGGTGTAAGAAATGTGGTTTGTGGCATGGTATATTCTTACGTTGATGTAAAGAGAGTAAGAAGTCTTAAGATAGTTACCATGACAGTTAAGGATAGCTCGGGAACGCTTAAGATAACCTGGTTTAATCAGCCGTATCTTAAAAATCTTTTTCATAAGGGTGAAACCTATGTGTTTGTCGGTGAGATAAAAATAAAAAATAATATGCGGGTTATGGAGCATCCGGAGTATTATAAGCAGGGAGAATATGAAAGCATGCGCCAAGAACTTCAGCCTGTATATCCGCTTACTAAAGGACTTTCCAATAAAACTTTTCAAAAGGCTGTTAGGAGTGCAAGGTCTGCTTATCTTAATTTAAAGGATTATATTCCTGTTGAAATCAGAAATGAAAATAATCTTATGGAGCTTACCGAAAGCTATGAAAATATTCATTTTCCAATGAATGAAGAGATTTTAAAAAATGCTATTAGAAGAACTGCGTTTGATGAGTTTTACAGATTTTTATATGAATTAAAGATATTAAAAAATGAAAATATAAAGCTTTCAAACAGCCACAGGATTGTACAGGGAAAGGCTGTTTCGGAATTTATTCAAAGCTTACCTTATGGGCTTACAAAGGGCCAGCAGCAGGCTATAGAGGACATTTTGGCAGATATGGGCGGAGAAGATGTTATGAACAGACTTGTTCAGGGGGATGTTGGCTCGGGTAAAACGGTAGTTGCGGCTGCATCACTTTTTGCCTGCGCAAAGGAAGGCTTTCAGGGAGCACTCATGGTTCCGACAGAGGTTCTTGCAAAACAGCATTATGATGAACTGTCTAAACTATTTTTGCACTTTGGAATAAAAGTTTGTTATCTGGTCGGGTCAACTCCTATTAAAGAAAAAAGAAGGATATATGAAGAAATATCCGAGGGAAGTATAGATATACTTATCGGAACTCATGCTCTTATTGAGGATAAGGTGGAGTTTAAAAATCTTGCTCTGGTAGTAACTGATGAGCAACATCGTTTTGGAGTAAATCAAAGAAACCGTCTTGCTTCAAAGGGTGATTATCCTCATGTGCTTGTAATGAGTGCAACCCCTATACCGAGAACTCTTGCCATAATTATGTACAGTGATCTTGATATATCGGTTATAAAGGAACTCCCTAAGGGTCGAAAGCCGATTAAGAACTGTGTGGTAGGCACAAACTATAGAAATACCGCATATAGATTTATCGCAGGACAGGTTGCTGAAAAAAGTCAGGTGTATGTGATATGCCCTATGGTAGATACGAGTGATACCATGGATTTAACTAATGTAATAGAATATACAGATACCTTAAAGGAAGCACTTCCTCCTGAAGTTGTGGTAGAAACCCTTCACGGAAAGATGAAGGCGGATGAAAAAAATGAAATCATGCAAAGGTTTCTGGATAGGAAGATTGATGTACTGGTTTCGACGACTGTAATAGAAGTAGGTATAAATAATCCAAATGCTACAGTTATGATGGTAGAAAACTCTGAACGCTTCGGACTTGCACAGCTTCACCAGTTAAGAGGTCGTGTGGGGCGTGGAGATAAACAGTCCTATTGCATTTTTATAAACGGAAAAGAGGACGATGAAGAGGTAACCTCAAGACTTAAGGTTTTAGAGGATTCAAATGACGGTTTCTTTATAGCCGGTGAGGATCTTCGTATGCGTGGCCCGGGAGATTTCTTTGGCATAAGGCAAAGCGGTGATATGCAGTTTAACATAGCTGATATATATAACCATGCCGACATGCTTCGTCTTGCACAGGAGATACTTGACAAGCACAGCGACACGGTAGTACCTGATGTGGTAGAAAGTATAAAACAAATAAATATATAAATATGTAAATAAGTACGATTTTTGCTGACATATTTTTAGGTACTAAGCATAGCGTGAGCGATAGCGAGCTATGCGTGTACCTATAAAATATGTCTGCAAAAAACGTATTTGATAACACATTATTATTCTACAAAAATTGGCAGATTATTTTTTCCTTGCTTACATATACTATATGTGTACCGGATAGAAAACCTCGGTACATGACGGTGAAACTTCCTTTCACATTTGCAATTTGATAAATTGATTAAGGTAAAAAGGAGAAAATGTTATGAGCAAGAATAGTGCAAGTGTTCCTGAAGCTAAATCAGCTTTGGACAGATTCAAGTATGAAGTAGCAAATGAGCTTGGTGTACCTCTTACTGATGGTTACAACGGTAACCTTACTTCCAAGCAGAACGGTTCTGTAGGTGGTATGATGGTTAAGAAGATGATTGCTGAGCAGGAAAGACAGATGTCAGGTAAGTAGTTATCTGAAAGAAAAAGATTATTTCCCTCCTATCAAGTGAAAAAGGGCTGCTATACTCGTTATCAAAGGATAATGGGCATAGCAGCCTGTTATTGTTTGAAATATTAATTAAATGAATTACATATAAAATGTTGCTTGATTTTGATATACAAAGGTGGTAAATTCATAGAAGTAAATGTTTTAAGTGAATTTTTTATGAGAAAAAACAGAATTAAAATAAACATATCTTAGGAGATTCATTATGAATAAAATCAAAATAATCACAGACAGTTCAAGTGATTTATCCCCGGAACAGATCAGAGAAAATGATATAGATGTAGACCCCTTATGTATTATAATGGATGATAAGTCATATCTGGACGGATTGGATACTGATTCGACGGAGATATTTAAATGGGCCGATGCCAACAAAACAACACCAAAGACAGCTGCAATTACCTATGAAAAAACAAAGGAAATGATAGAAAAGTATAAAAATGAGGGAGCTGACATTCTTTTCTTTTGTATATCGGAAGATATGAGTACCTGTTGCAATGTTGCGCGTATGGTTGCAGAAGATCTGGAATATGATGACCATGTGTTTGTTATTAATTCCATGAATCTTTCAACCGGTATAGGACTCCAGATCCTTTATGCTGCAAGGCTTATTAAAGAAGGAAAGTCCGCTTCTGAAATAGCAGCTCTTGTAAATGAAAGAAGAAGCAAGGTTCGAGCAAGTTTTGTAGTCGATACTCTTACTTATCTCGGAAGGGGCGGAAGATGTTCAACTGCAACGGCACTTCTTGGAAATACTCTAAAGTTAAAGCCTGAAATTGTTGTTGAAGAAGGTAAAATGCATGTTGCAAAAAAATACCGAGGCTCACAGGATAAGGTTATTTTAAAATATGTAAATGATTTAAAAGAAGAACTTCTTAAAGCGGATCCGACTCAGGTATTTATAACACATTCGCATGCTTCGGAGGATGTTGTAAATAAGGTAAAAGAGTATCTTGAAGAATTAAATATTTTTGAAAATATTACCGAAACCAAAGCGAGTGGCGTAATTTCAAGTCATTGCGGACCGGGTACACTCGGAGTACTTTTTTATGAAAAATAGATTTTCAAAAAATCGGAGGAAATAATATGAGTGATAATAAACAAAATAATAAAATTCTGATTGCAATAATTGCGGTTCTGGCTGTTGTAGTTATAGGTCTGATTGTGGTAATTGTAAATAAGGGTAAAAATAAGGATGAGGACAATACCACTACAGAGGCTGTTACTGAAGAGACTAATGCAAGTGACAGTGATGCTGATAAAGCGGATGATAAAAAAGAAGCCGAAGATGAGGATAGCAATGAAACTTCATCATCAAAAAATGATGAAGAAAAGCTTCTTTGTTATGCAACAGTTACAAGTACAAACAGTTGGGAAAGTAACGGAAAACAATCCGGTCAGCTGGATATAAAGATAGTAAATAACAGCAGCAGTGAGTTAAAAGATTGGTCAGTTAAGATAGAGGTTGGAAAAGATACAACTTTGGACAGCTTTTGGAATTGTAATACGGATTTAAAGGACGGAGTGCTCACACTTACACCTGTTGAGTATAACGGATCTGTTGCTTCCAAGCAGTCACTTGGTGATATAGGAATAATTGTAACTGCAGCATCAGCAGGTGATTTCAAGGCGATTAATCAGGCAGTTCTTTACGTTGACGGAGTCGAATATAAGCAAACCGAAACAGCAGATGCAAAAGATGATGAGAATTCTGACAAAAAAGATGAAGACAAAACTGATGATAAAAAGGATGATTCCGAAAAGCCAAAAAAGGATGACAATGGAAAAACACCTTACGATAACCATGGAAAGCTTTCTGTAAAAGGAACCGATATTGTTGATTCAAATGGAGATAAATTCCAGTTAAAGGGTCCGAGTACACATGGTATAGCATGGTTCCCTGATTATGTAAGCTATGATACGTTTAAGACCTTCAGGGATGACTGGGGAGCAAATATGATCAGAATTGCCATGTACACTGATGAAAACGGCGGATATTGCAGCGGTGGTGATAAGGAATATCTTAAAGGTCTTGTGGATGAAGGTGTAAATGCTGCTACAGATTTGGGTATGTATGTCATAGTTGACTGGCATATACTTCATGATTTAAATCCTCAGGTTAATAAAGCGGATGCTATTGCATTTTTTGAGGAAGTAACCGAAAAATATAAGGATTATGATAATGTAATATATGAGATTTGTAATGAACCAAATGGAGGAACCACGTGGTCTGATGTAAAAAGCTATGCCGAAGAGGTTATACCTGTAATAAGAAAAAATTGTCCGGATGCAATCATAATTGTCGGAACTCCAACCTGGTCACAGGATGTTGACATTGCGGCAAATGATCCGATAACAGGTTATGATAATATAATGTATGCAGTACATTTTTATGCAACTACACATAAAGATAATATCAGAAATAAGGCTCAAACCGCTTTGGATAAGGGCATCCCTGTATTTATAAGCGAGTGCAGTATCTGTGATGCTTCGGGAAATGGTGCCATAGATTATGGTGAAGCAGAAAAGTGGTTTTCATTTATAAATGATAACAAATTATCATATGCGGTATGGAACATATCAAATAAGGATGAAACTTCATCGCTCATTTCTTCATCCTGCAATAAAACTTCAGGCTGGAGTGATGATGAGCTTTCTGAAACAGGAAAGTGGTTTAAGGATATAATGAGCAAATAATTATTATTTACGATAAAATGTATTTAATATATAAAATTTGATATAAAAAATAAGTTGACAAAATGAAATTAAGTTGACAAAATAAGTGAGGTTGTACATAATGAGAGTTATTGCGGGAACAGCCAGAAGTCTTCCTTTAAAAACGATAGAGGGACTTGATACAAGACCGACGACAGACAGAATAAAAGAAACGTTATTTAATATTATGATGGGTTATATTCCTGAAGCTAAATTTTTGGACTTGTTTGCGGGAAGCGGTGGTATAGGAATAGAGGCTCTTAGCAGAGGGGCAACCGAATGTACCTTTGTTGAATTAAATCCAAAGGCTGTTGCCTGTATAGAGGATAATGTGGCATTTACACATTTTAAAGAAAAATCTCATATTATTAAAGCAGATGTGGTTTCTTATACAAGAGGTCTGAGAAATGTTGACTTCGATGTTATATTTATGGATCCGCCATATGGAAAAGAACTTGAAAAACAGGTTCTTCATGTGCTTGCTGACAAGAAGTTTTCTGAAGATACTCTTATAGTTATAGAAGCGGCATTAAATGAGGATTTCTCCTATGTGGATGAGCTTGGCTTTGAGATAACAAAAGAAAAAAGGTATAAAACCAATAAACATATATTTATAAAGAAAAGGGACTAAATTATGACAGTAGCTATTTATCCGGGAAGCTTTGACCCTGTAACGCTTGGACATTATGATATTATTAAGCGCTCTTCAAAGATTTTTGACCATGTAATTGTGGGAGTTTTGAACAATACATCAAAAACACCATTGTTTTCTTTGGAAGAACGTGTTAAAATGTTGAAAGATGCAGTGATAGATTTACCAAATGTATCCGTTGAATCCTTTGAAGGACTTCTTGTTGATTTTGTAAAACAAAAGAAAACAAATGTTGTTATAAGAGGACTTAGGGCTTTGACAGATTTTGATCTCGAGATGCAGATGGCACAGAGTAATCGAGTTGTTGCCCCTGATGTTGATACGGTATTTTTATCAACCAGCAATGAATATTCATACTTGAGTTCAAGTGTGGTAAAAGAGTATGCCAAGTATGGAGTTGATTTAAAGGACTTCGTACCTGAATGTGTTATATCAAAACTTATAGATAAGATGAAATAAGCGTAGGAGGATATGAAGATAATGGGTAAAAAAGGCGTAGAGGAAATGATAGACCAGATTGAGATATTTATTGATAGCTGTAAATTTCAGCCTCTGTCTCAGACTAAGATAGTAGTTCATAAGGATGAGCTTGAATCTATGCTTGAAGAGCTTAAGCTTAAGCTTCCAAGTGAGATAGAAAGATGCCGAAAGATTATGCGCAATAAAGAGGCGATTCTTGCAGATGCGAGAACACGTTCTGATGCTATCATTACTGAATCAGTTAACGAAGCTAACCGTCTTGTTGACCAGCACAATATAACAGAGCTTGCTAATGTAAGAGCCAATGAGATACTTGAGATGGCTAGAAATCAGGCACAGCAGATAGTTGATCAGGCTTCCGAGGAGGCTAATGAGATTAGACTTGGTGCTATGTATTATACAAAGGACAAGCTTTCTGAAATGAGAGATCTTTACAACAGAATTCATGATGTTGAAAAGGAAAATTACAGAACGCTTATTGAGTCTCTTGAGAGCGATACATATGTATTTGACAATAATATAAGTGAGATGGAAGCAAATATTAATCTTCTTACCGCATCAAGCAATATGTCATATGAAGAGTCAGAAGAGGATGATGGTGTATATGATGATGCACGTCCACAGCCTGTAGTAAGTCATGATGTTCAACCTGAACAGCCTTTAGCAAGTGACGAATATGGCGATGATATCGATGTTTACGGCGAGCAAAATGACGATGATGACTTTGATGACGATGATGAAGATTTCTTAGATGAGTAGAAATCATAACTAAATAATTATAATAGCATTAATGACAGACCATATGTTGTGAAAGCACATATGGTCTTTGTTATTATATATTTTTTTATGGATAATCCGGAATCCTTAATTACATTTTTTGTTTGAAGTATCGCTGATATTCCGCCAAAGGATGAAAGTGCAAGAACCAAGGCAGTTTTTTGCCTTGGTGAAAATAGCAGGCTTGTTGATGCTATAAGAGTACCCTTTGTGATCTCTGTAATTCCGGAAAGAACAGTTTTTATTATTTCAATCAATGATAAAGCATGTGTATTGTAAGTTAAACTGAAAGTTTTACACAGCTTGTTATAAAGCAAAGAAATATCAAAAGACATAATCATTTCACTGATTATCGAACAGATAATTATATAAAATCCGACATATGTAATCTGAATAATTGTTGAGAGAATTATATCATCATTGCTTTTGGAGTTGTTTATATCCGGATTTTTTTCGGGTTCTTGTGCTTTTGTTGTTTTAAAAAAATGATTTAAAGAAAATGCTATTAAGATATAAAAAATATATGGTGTGTAAATTAAAAATATCGCATTAAAAAATGAAATGCTTTTATTCAGTACATTTGCCACGATATAGCCTGATAAAAACATAGGACTGCAATTGTTGCATAGCGGACATAGAATATTTCCTGTTTCTTTGCTATAGGCATTACATTTTACAAAATCGGCTGAATTTTTTGCTCCCAGAGGATATCCGCAAAAGATTCCCGTAAAAAGTGTGATTAAAACAGCATAGTTTTTCTGCTTTTCTTGTGGAAGCCGGTTGATTTTTCTTACTATTAACGCAGAAATAAGCATGAAAGGAAGAAGCAAGGGTATTACATTGTTAAACCATAGCATAAGTCCGTCAGCAGCACCCTTAAATACTATTTCATTTTCGTATATCAATGCCAGCAAAATAATCATATAAAAAAATATCACAGCCATAATTTTATTAAAAAATTGATTTATAAAATATATGCTGTGATATGAATTTTATGAGATTTTAAGTTATTAAATCCATGCTGCGATATTATTTTTATGAAAAATTAATTTATTAAATCTATGAAGCAATATTATTGTTTCTTTGAAATGAATTTTAATTATCAAATATCGGTATGTTTGTTTTAAAGTCATTATCTATATATGTTTCCAGACTGTTAAACAATAATTTTCTGTATAATTCGGAAGCGGCTATATCAAGCTCCCACATCCTTTTGGCGATATCATATCCTGAATCTGAATTGGCAGATATAATTTTGTCAAAATCGGATTTTTTTGTTATTATAGGAATTAAACTTTCTTCATTTATCCTTTTTATCAATTCCGAACTTGATTTTCTAAAGGATAAAATACTTGCATAAAATGCAGTGCCGTATTTATAAAAGCTGTCTCTGTCTTTTTCTTCGTAACCGCTTACAAGATGGAGCAGTGCCCTGTTGATTCTGGTTTCTGTGATATCCTTTGACTTCAAGGCTTTAACCAATTCTTCGTAATTGATACACAAATCGACTTTTTTTAATTTGTTTAATAACGAATTGTTTAAATCACATATTTCTTTTTCAGAAGAAAAATTCATACATGCTGCCTGAATAAAAGGCATTATGGATGATGGTGAAAGCGGATACTCTTTATTATACATTTCCATAAAATAACAAAGGGCATCCTGAGGCATATCATTTTTCAGCCTTGTTTCCAAATCTTTCTTTTGAGAATCTTTGGAGCTATATGCTGAAAATTCATTGATGGCTTTTCGTATGGCATAAGCTGAACTGATGGAACCGTTTATGTTCTCATCCTTATAATCAGCAATTTCACGTTTTATTATAATAGGTTTAATTTTTGAATTGATTCTTTTTAATGCACAAAGATATTCTATAGCAAGAATGTTGTTGGGCTTTGAAACTATCTCTTTTATATCGGATGTTTTTCCTTGCAAAAGACTTTTTGATGAGACCTCTATATAGCCTGTTAAAGCTTTTTGTCTGGCAGAAGGATATGAGAGACCGCATTTTTGTTCTGATTTTAAAATATTAAGATATTCTTCGGGTTCATCAATTATAATATCCGTAATTATATTAAATAAATCCATGTCATCATTTTCCGCACCGAAGCAAAGATAATCAACGGAATTTAATTTATCGAGAAGCGATACGGCTCCGGTAGCAAAATCATAGGCGCTTCCTGTTGCATAAACATAAGGAAGCTCAAGACAAAGGTCAATTCCGGAAAGAACAGCCATATATGCGCGTGTAAATTTATCGCAGATTGCAGGTGTACCACGTTGGGTAAAATTACCGCTCATTAAGGCTATGCTATAGTTTGCACCTGTTAATTCTTTTGCTTTGTTCAGCATATAAAGATGTCCGTTATGAAATGGATTATATTCAGCTATAATTGCAAATGTCTTCATAAATTTATACTCCGTATTTTAATAAAATAATTATATATTATTTAAAGTAAAAAATAAACTTAAAATAATAATTTTGCTCTTTACACATGGGTATAAAATAAAGTAGAATAGCTTTAGCATATTATTCTGAGGTGTCATAGATGAATCGAACATAAATTCGAAAAAGGTATTGACAACCATTCCATTTTATATTATATTGTTAAAAACGAACAAATGTTTGCTAGGAGGTAAAAAGTATTATGGCAAGTGAAGAGAAACAAAAGGCGTTAGATGCCGCTTTGGCACAGATTGAAAAGCAGTATGGCAAAGGCTCGGTCATGAAGCTTGGAGATAAATCGGCACATATGAATATTGAGGTTGTTCCTACAGGTTCTTTAAGTCTTGATATCGCGCTCGGACTTGGCGGTATGCCAAGAGGAAGAGTTATAGAGATCTATGGCCCTGAATCAAGTGGTAAGACTACAGTTGCACTTCATGTTGTTTCAGAAGTTCAGAAAATGGGAGGTATCGCAGGTTTTATCGATGCTGAGCATGCTCTTGATCCTGTATATGCAAAAAATATTGGTGTAGATATAGATAACTTATACATATCTCAGCCGGATAACGG
>JAFUGL010000032.1 GCA_017469405.1 Lachnospiraceae bacterium
ATATGAAAATAATAATAGACGAGCATAGTGACAGTAAGCCTTTTGATTTAATAAAGTATTTCATGTGATTATAGATGACTATTCTCTGGATGTTGTAAAGGGTATCGATGATAAAGAGAGCGGATACGACGATACGCAGGAACGGAGAGAGTTAGAAAAGGCAGCAGAGATTTTGTTTGGATAAGAAAATATAAGTTTATTTCAATAAAAATAAAATAGTTGACATTTGTCAATAAAAATATTGACAAATGTCAACTATTTTTGTTATATTATCATCAAAAGAGTTAATAAGAAAAACGAATGGTGGTGAAATAAATGATTGAAACCAAAGTGATAAGAAAGTTACAGGATTTAACATATCTGACTTGGGATAAAACAAGACATTCATCCGGAACGGCAGGTTCATATTTAAAATCATATGAAATAGAAAATAATAAAAAATTGTATTATAAATTATCCTGCTATGATTCATTAAGGGGAATAACAGGGCATGAATGTGTAAATGAAATAATAGTTGACAGACTACTTAGCATAATGGGATTAAGGCATCTTAATTATCAACTGCTTAACGCAAGAATAGTCTTAGATGATAAAGAGTATGAAACATATTTATGTGTTTCAGAGGATTATAAAAATGCGGGTGACAGTAAGACGGCTTTGGACGATTATTATGATATGGAGAAAAATGAAGGTGAATCAATTCTTGATTTCTGTGAAAGGATGGGATGGATTGATTACATTTATGAAATGCTCGTTGTGGATTTTCTTATAATTAACAGAGACAGGCATGGAGCCAATATTGAGGTTATAAGAAATAAATACACAGGAGATATAGGTCTTGCTCCTTTATTTGATCATGGACTATCTTTGGTTTACAGCTGTGGAACGGAAAAAGAAGTTGAAGAGTTTGATTCTATGAGAGATATTCCTGTTCAATGTTATGTGGGTTCAAAATCTGCATATAATAATCTTAATATTATACCTAAATCAAAGCTTCCAAAATTACGACGTTTGGATGAAAATGATAGGGAATATATTTTTAAGGATTTACAAGGAATATTACCGAATACTTTTTATGATAAGATATGGGAAATAATATGGAACAGGTGGAAATATTATGAAGATATGTGTTATAAAGGATGAATCAAATAATAATTTTGAAATAGGATATTTATTTTATTATGAAAACAGCGATGTTTTTATTATCGAGCTTTCTGATAAAATTCAGGATCTTGATGTTCCTTTGTTTTTTTATCCGTTTTTCAGAAGAGGTATATATACTTTAAATCCCGAGTGGAGCTTAAGGTGGGTAAGACAGCGGATTGTTCCAAGTGACAGACAAAATCTTGGAAGCATTTTGAAAAAAAACGGTTTAAAGGAGTATAATGAATTTAAGCTTTTGATACTTGCGGACGGAAGATGCGCACAGGATGATTGTGCGGTTTTTCCGTATAACAAAAACAGCTTGCCTGAATGGGTATCCGAAAGGATGAATAACAAGCTTGAGCTTGCCGTAGCCTTGGATGATTATAAGCTTTTTTTGGTTTATGCAAATCAAAAGACATGCCTTGTTGACATTAAAGCGCTGATAGCAAAAAAGAAAGAATTAAAGATATTGCTTGCGAAACCGCAAATTTTTAAAGATGCTCATTTACTACCGGGCGGAAATGGGGTAATATGGAGTGAGGGTGTTTTCCTTATGACAGAGGAGCTTCGTCAAACAGGCATAACACTTCCGTTTAGTAAAAATGAATTTATAAATATTCTTAAAAGCTCTATACTTGATACGTCGGATGTATGTGATGAATTAAAATGTTCAAGGCAATATGTAAGTAAGCTGGTTCAAAATAATGAGTTGACGTATTTAAAAGAAAGCGGAAACAGCCGTATGTATTATCGGAGTGAAGTTGATAAATTAAAACAATAGATGAGAGGTTTGGTTAAAATGAGCAAAATTACAAAAAAGGTACTTTTTTCAGAGGTAGATGCAGAGCTTAATATGAATATGAGCGGGCTGATTAATTCCATGCAGGACTGTATAAATAATCAAACAGAGGAAATCGACAGAGGTTCAGCGTTCCTAAAAAGCCATAACAGGGCATGGTTTACGGTAAGCTGGAATATCGAGGTCAAAAGACTTCCTAAGCTTTCGGAGGAGATAACCGTAAAAACATGGGCTTACGGCTTTTCGGTAGTTACCGGAGAAAGAAATGTAATTATTACCGATACGGATGGAAATGATATAGTATGTGCCGACTCGCACTGGGGATATATGGATGTAGAAAGTCAGCGACCTGCCAAGATAACGGATGAGGATGTAGAAGGCTATGTGATAGGTGAGAAATATCCTATGGAAAAGGTAAGCCGCAAGATAAAGCTTCCGGAGAACTTTGACTATGTTGAGGATATATGGGTAAGAAAGGAAGACCTTGACTTTAACAATCATATGAGTAATGGAAGGTATATCATAAATGCGTATGAATATATACCGGAGGGGAAAGTCAAGAGAATCCGTGTTGATTATAAGAAACAGTGCAAATATAAGGACGAGCGTCAGGTCTATATAAATCATACAGACAATGAATATATAATTAAATTCACAGGTAAGGAAGATGGAGAGGACAGAGCAGTTGTGCTTTTTGAAATTGAATAAATGAGATGGATATATAAAGGATACATCTTTGATATATAATGATAAAAGCAGCCTGATACCATACGGAGAAATGATATGAAGTATAAGCTATTACTTGTCGAGGATGATTCACAGATACGTGAGGTAGTATGTGATTATTTCACGGGAAGAACGGAAAATGATATAGAAATAGACACTGCGGCAGACGGAGAAGAAGG
>JAFUGL010000005.1 GCA_017469405.1 Lachnospiraceae bacterium
CTGTATCGTTGCCTGTGTCATTATCTGTGTCCGTGTCGTTGCCTGTGTCATTATCTGTATCTGTATCGTTGTCTGTGTCATTATCTGTGTCTGTATCATTGTCTGATCCCGGATCATAGATATTGGTTATTTCCACCTTTGCTGTATCCGGATCATTCACAGCAACTCCTCCGATACTTATAACCTCTGCACTCAAAGCTCCACCATTTGTTGGCTGAGTAACCTTAATCTCAACTTCTTTTGACTCACTTGCATATGTCATACCTGCAGTTGTGCCTTCTACCTCCTGAACTTTGTAAGTTATATTATAGCTTACTCCATCAGAATTCAATGTATACTTGTCAGGATTGAAGGTTACATCAATAGGTGTTATAGCAAAATTACCTGAAGCATCCGATACACCATTTGCTACAACAGTTGAGCCTTCCAGTAAATTAAATTTAAATGTTTCTTGGCTGAAATCATAATCAACATCAGCTCCATTTGAATCTTTTACAAGCTTTTTACCGTTGATAGTAAAGCTTCCTGTTGCATAAGCATCTTTCATTACTATCTCATTTTCTGTTTCAGCAGTACTATTTACAGTATTTCCGGTATATTTATAAACCTTACCGTCTTCAAGCTTAAATTTAATTGATTCTGCTTTCTTATAACCAAACGGTGCTGTGGTCTCTGTAAGAGTATATATACCATTTGGTACATCTTTAAGTAAAACTGCACTTGTTCCACTTGTCCAGCTTATTTCGCCTTCAGAAGCAGTAGTAATATTATTTGAATCAGGTGAAGCACCGCTCCAGCTTGTATTTGTTATTACATCCGACAAATCCTTATCAATATTGCCATCATCAGCTGTAAGTGTGAGCTTAGCTCCGGCAAGCTCTCCTGTTCCATTTATTACTGTCTTTGAAATTGATACATTTGTCTTTTCAGTAGTTGTCTGTGTTTCTTTATCTTTATTTAAGAAATCAACCTTATTTTCATCAGTATCTGCATCTTCTCCGGTAATACTTTGTACATCTACTCTAAGTGCTCCTCCGGCAGAAGGCTGAGTAACTTTTAATATAACTTTTGCCTTTGCAGTACTATACTCAATATCAGGATTATTTCCGGCAACTTCACTTATCTCATATACGATATAATACGGAAGTTCCTCTCCACCATATGTAACAGTGGCCTCATCAAATGTAAACTCACCTGCACCTGTTCTTGTAATATTTGCAATTGAAGGTGCCGCAGCTATATTTGTTGATCCTTCCGATACATAAGTTGCTTTAAATGTAAATCTTTCATTTGAACCATTTGAGCCATCATATGTCTTTACACCTTCAATAGTAAAACTTCCTGTTGCAGGTGCATCAAACATAACAACATCATTGGTTGTCTCAGCATCAGTATTAAGAGTATCACCTGAATACAGATAAACCTTACCATCTTCCAGCTTAAATTTAATGCTTTCAGTAGTAGTATATCCATTTGGTGCAGTTGTCTCAGTAAGCACATATACGCCATCAGGAACATTCTTAAGATTTACTGCACTGTCTCCACTGGTCCAGCTTATACTTCCTGAAACCGCTGAAGTACTATTAGCATCATCCTGAACAATGTTACCCCATGTTGTACTTGAAATAACATCAGATAAATCTCTGTTATTATTATTACCATCAGCAGTAAGGGTAAGTTTAGCTCCCGGAAGCTCCTCAGTTCCATTTACTGCTTTCTTCGAAACTGTTACATCAGTTGTTCCGGTTGATGTCTGAGTTTCTTTATCTTTATTGATAAAACCAACCTTTGATGAAGTTGTATTGGAATCTCCACCTGTAATATCAGAAACTGTTACCACAAGCGGACCTCCGTTTGATGGCTGATCTACCGTAAGTGTAACCTTAGCCTTTGCATCACTGTATTCTATATCAGTTTCGCTGCCTTCAACTTCACTAATCTCATATACGATAGTATATGGAAGGGTCTCTCCATTATATGTAATATTAGTATTGGCAAATGAAAAATCACCCTCGCCTGTTACATATGCATTTGCAAGTGTTGGTGCAGTAATACCTGCGGTTGAATCAGCAGCTACAAATTCTGCTTTAAATTCAAATCTTTCACTATTGCCATTTGAGCCGTTATACGACTTTACACCCTCTATCTTGAAACTTCCCAGAGCTTTATTATCTCTGACAACTATATCATTTGAAGTTTTAGCTGTATTAGAATATTCTGAATTTGTATACTCATATATATCTCCATCTACAGTCTTAAATTGTATAGGATCACTTATCATATATCCCTTTGGTGCTTTCGTTTCTGTTAATTTATACTCACCATTAGGAAGATCACCTATAGACAGTGCACTGCTTCCCGAAGTCCATACAATTGAATCAGCACTTACAGTTGCCCTTACACCTGCAACTGTTACACCACTTAAATCTATTCCGGATGTTAACGCCTCAAGTTCAAATTCCGCACCCGGAAGCTCAGCAACACTACCTGAAGGCTGTTTTGATATATTTAATGATGTTCCTGTTGAAGTTCCTGTTTGTCTGTATCTGTTAGTCAACTCTGCTGTTTTTGTAGTTGCGTTTGTAATTTCAATATCATCTTTGGAAGTAGTACTTCCTTCCGGAACGAACTCATATCCAATCTTTAAATCTTCATATCCCTGCTCAGTAACTTTATATGTACCAACAGGTAAATTCTCAATCAGGTACTCACCTGAAGAATCAAAATCAGCATAACTAACTGTTTTTGAATATCCAAAAGGTCCGGTAACAACAAACTTAAGATTTCTTTTTTCAACATCGGTTAATGATAAATCTTCACCTGCAAATGTCTTCTTAATCTTCAGATTACCTTCACCGACAAGATTATAAAATCCACCAAGTGAAAATTCCACACCTGACATTTTTATATTAGAATTTGTCTTATATGCATTACCTGCTGCCTTGTCTTCTGCTGTAAGATAGTATTTTGATGAAACTGTGTACTGTAAAGAACCATTTTCCTTGGTAACAACTACCTTTATATCAATTTCACCTGTTGAATTGGTTATTTTGTTAGTTGTGACACCCGGATTTTCTTCCTTGATTACAAAATATCTGGTCTCTCCCTCAGCAAAGCTGATAGGAGAAAATTTAATCTTACTTCCGGCTACAAGACCTTTTTCTTCTATCTTATGTGCACTTGAAGAAGTTGTATTATATCTACTGTTTGTCTCGTAAAAATCAAATCTATAATCATCTTCACCAATTAAAATCGTGTCATTTTCAATTATCTTTCCATCTTCATCTCTTTCAGTATAAGAATCAGTAAATGCCTTTCTTGCCGCAAAATGCATCTGACCTTCTTCATCAGTGTTAAGTTCTGAACTTCTGTCTCTATATATAAAATGCCATTCTGCAGTTGAATTAACAACATCTCCACCGGTAGCAAGCCAACCGGCACTTGAACCGGTAACATCTATTTTTGCTTCTTTGTTAGGAACCAAAATTGTACCGGCACTTGTATTAATTTTAACATCTGTAGCTTTATTTAAATTCCAAACTATTTTTTGAGCTATTTGAGCATCTACATCCTCATTATGCAATGATGCATTTCCTGAATCATCCGTCTTGGAACTTATTTTTTCTTTATCAGTGCCCTTTATTAAGCTTTCTTTATCACTGTCAGTCAAATATACTAAAAATTGTTTTAATACAACTGATTCGTTTTCAATATTGAAAACAACAACTGTACTTGAACGCTTTTTTATCTTTATCGCATCTGTATATCCATTTTCAGCTTTTAAAATAGTATCTAAATTTGTTCCTTCAGGTACCTTAATATATACAACTGCGTTTTCATACTTATCATCATCCAGATCAATCCAATAATTATTCATATCAACGGTAGTTGAGCTTTCAAAATCAGCTATATCAATTGTAGTTTTAGCATACAACTCCTTTGATTCATCAGAAATATGCTTTATCATTTCATCAATATTTTTATCAATAGTTTCTTTAGATGATTTTTTAAATACAAATGAACTGCCATTGGTAAGTGCAGATCCATTAAATTTAAACTTACCGGCATCAATAACTTCAGGTGTAGTTTCAATATTGAACTTCATTGCCTGATCATTATATGTCTTATCTATTCTTAATACCGCATTAGTTCCGGTGATATCACCTATAATAAACGGCAAAGGGTCACCGCCCGCAAGATCAGGGTCATTATTTATATCCCTGTTTTTTTCATATACTTTTACCGCAAAATTTGTCTCCGTATGATTTTGCTGTTCATACTTATTAGCCAAAATGCCGTAATCTACAGCTCTACCAAGTATAGTACTGTAATTTACCAAACTTACAGAGTCATACTCTTGTTCCGTCGCTGCCTTTACTGCATCCATGCTTTTTTGGGTTCCGCCCATGCTAAGCAAACCAACTGTCAACATTGATGCTGTAGCAACAGAAAGAACTCTTTTCAAAATCCTTTTTGTTCTCCTCATGATTAATCCTCCCTCGATTAAAATTTGTATGTATCTCTAAAAATCTCTTAATCTCAATCGGCAATATCGCCAATATATCTATAATAGAATAACACTCATAGTCCCATAATACAAGCATTTCCGTGCCTTATACAGCAATTTCATCAAATTCAACAAGAAATTTTGTGCAAATTACACTATAAACATTTTTCATTTTTCTACGACTATAATTTAAAATCAAAATATGATTTACATATCCACATACTAAACACGATACCACATCAAACACAACTCATATCAAGCACAACTCCACATATACAGGCTACGAAAATAGATTAAAAAACAGGCTGACAGAAAGCATTTAACCCAATTTGCGTCAAATCAACAACTCAAATTCGAAATAGGTGCGTTAAAAAAATCGAACTGTTTGAGCGTAGCTAGTTTTCGATTTTTAGCACCTATAAAGAATTTGAGTGCCTTGATTTAGCAAATTGATTGTTAGCTTTCTATCAGCCTGTTTTTAATCAAATTACGCAGCCGTAATTCACACTACATCGTTACGAATATGAACTTGCATACGAAGAGTGCTGCTATAACTGTAACTACGATATCTTTCTTTGTAAACTTACCACTAAAGAGTGTGATAATCACATATGCGATTGCACCAAGTCCGATACCGTTTGATATTGAGTAAGTAAGCGGCATCATAATAAGTGCAAGAAAAGCAGGAACTGCTGAACGCATATCATCCATATCAACATTTGCAAAGTTCTTAGCCATAAGAACACCTACAAATATAAGTGCAGGAGCTGTTGCACAGCTTGGAATAATGCTTGCAAGCGGGCTTAAGAATAAGCATACTACAAAACAGAGTGCTGTAATTACACTTGTAAGTCCTGTTCTACCGCCGGCACCTACACCTGAAGCAGACTCAACAAAGGTTGTACAGGTTGAAGTACCAAGTAAAGCACCTGATACTGTACCGATTGAATCACACATCATAGACTGATTAAGTCTTATAGGATCACCGTTTTCATCAAGCATGCCTGCTGATGCTGCCGTACCGTAGATTGTTCCTACTGTATCAAACATATCTACAAGGCAAAATGCTATAATGAGTACGATAGCTGCAAATACACCGCCTATAAACTCCCCGTTGAAGGCTGCGTCCCATGCTTCTCCCTTAAACACACCAAATAAACCTATATCCTTAAAGTCTCTGAATGACTGTCCTATCTGGCTTGTATCAAATGAAGGAAGCTCCCACATCATCACATAGTAAAGAACAGTTGAAATTATAATACCGATTATAACATTTGCCTTTATATTATATTTTGCAAGTATTGCAATGATAAATACACCTAAAAGCGCTACTATAACAGGAACTATTTCATGCCATACGTCAAGTGAGGTTACATCCCCGCCTATGGACTTGATTCTTCCGTGAATATCAAAGAACTGTACAAAGGTGTATGGATTGCTTTCGATAATGCCTGCATTTTTAAGACCTATCATAGCTATAAATAAGCCGATACCTGCAGGAATTGCTTTTTTAAGACACTCAGGAAGCGCTGTTGCTACATATTTTCTGAGTCCGGTTACTGAAAGCACAAGGAAAACAAGACCTGATACAAATACTATAACGAGACCTGCCTGATAACCTGTAACTATATCCTCTCCACCGAAAAATGCACCGGCAACAAAGGTTGTACAGAAAAATGAGTTAAGACCCATTCCACAAGCCTGTGCAAATGGCATCCTTGCATAAAATGCCATAAGCAATGTACCTATAATCGCTACAAGAATTGATGCAATATATACCGAATTCCATATCTTGCCCATAGTCACAGGTTCTGCACCTGCTGCAACGAGCCATCCGTTTGCTCCCTCTGCCGCAACCTGATTAGGATTTACAAAAACTATATAAGCCATTGCAAAAAAGGTTGTAAGTCCGGCAAAGATTTCGGTACGTACTGTCGAACCGTTTTCTTTGATTTTAAAGAACTTTTCCACTTTTAAATCCTCCTTAGTGATGTGTTAATTAATTCTTTTTAACGACTGATTTAATTATCTTTTAAACCCGCCCTACATTTATACCAAGACATACGATTATTTGTCAAGGTTAAATAATCTGCTTAATCTACCTTCGTCTTAGGTGTAAATACTCTTGATTCTTTTTCCTTCTTTTCGTTCTTCGAATTATTTACAGCCTGTTTGCAGAAGAAAAGCTGTGCTTCAAGCTTATCTCTTCCCCTTAAATCCTGCTTCTCATAGGTTCCGTCAGGAAGCATTACATGTGCCTTTAATGTATCTGCAAGCTGTATATTTAAAATCTCTATTACATCATTTTTAAGATCCGCATCTTCAACAGGGAAGGTAATCTCAACTCTCTTATCAAGGTTTCTTGGCATCCAGTCCGCACTTCCCATATACACATCCTCAAAACCATCGTTGTAGAAGTAGAATATTCTCGCATGCTCTAGGAAGTTTCCGACTATAGACCTTACGGTTATATTTTCACTTAAATCCTTAACTCCCGCTTTAAGACAGCAGATACCTCTTACTATCAAATCAATCTTTACACCGGCACAGGATGCTTCATAAAGATTTTTTATGATAACAGGATCGCAAAGGGAATTCATCTTGGCAACAATACGTGCCTCCTTGCCCTGCTTTGCATTTTCTATCTCCCTGCCGATAAGGCTTACAAATTTCTTCTTCATCCAGATAGGTGCAACCATAAGCTTATTCCATGTTGGTGGTTCGGAATATCCTGAAAGCATGTTAAATACAGCGGTAGCATCCTCACCTATGGAGTCCGATGCAGTAAACATACCTGTATCGGTATATATCTTTGCCGTTATATCATTGTAGTTACCGGTTCCAAGATGGACATATCTTTTTATGCCTTCCTCCTCACGTCTTACAACGAGTGCAATCTTAGAGTGAGTCTTTAAACCGACAAGTCCGTATATAACATGGCAGCCTGCTTTCTCAAGCTTCTTTGCCCATACGATATTATTTTCCTCATCAAATCTTGCCTTAAGCTCAACCAAAACGGTAACCTGTTTACCGTTTTCCGCCGCCTGTGCAAGAGCGGCAACTATCGGAGAATTACCGCTTACACGGTAAAGGGTCTGCTTTATGGCCAGAACATCCGGATCCACTGCCGCTTGTCTTATAAAATCAACAACCGGTGTAAATTCATAATACGGATGATGTAAAAGTATATCCTTTCTCTTAATCTGGTCAAACAGATTTTCATCATTGTTGATTCCCGGTACAGGCTGCGGTATGTATTTTTTATACTTCAGATGATCGAAACCATCAAGTCCACTAACCTTCATAAGAAATGTAAGGTCAAGCGGTCCGTTTATGGAATATACATACTCGCTTTCTACCTGAAGCTGCTTCTTTAACTCTTTGAGCAGTCTCTTATCCATATCCGCTGCAACCTCAAGCTTTATAACCTCGCCCCAGGCACGCTTCTTAATCTGCTTTTCTATTTCCTTAAGAAGATCTGCAGCATCATCCTCATCTATGGCAAGATCCGCATTTCTCATTACTCTGTAAGGATGCGCACAGACTATCTCGTAATTAAGAAATAGTTTGTCCAAATTCTTCTCAATTATTTCCTCAAGAAGAATAATCTCTCTTGCCTCTCCCTCTTTAGGAAGCTCAATTACACGTGGCAAAACCGACGGAACCTGAACTGTTGCTATATCAACTACATCCTTTTTCTTATCATGTATAAGCGCACCTATATTTAAGGTTTTATTTCTGATAAGAGGAAACGGTCTGGATGAATCAACCGCCATAGGCGTAAGAACCGGATAAACATCCTTTTCAAAATATTTATCAACATACTTTGCCTGCTTTTCAGTCAAATCCTCATATCGCTTTACTAACTTAAGTCCTTCTGCCTCAAGAGCCGGTACAAGAGAACGGTTAAGCGTCTGATACTGCGACTTCATCATTTCCTTAGTCTCAGGTATTATCTTTTCAAGCTGTCCCTTAGGAGTAAGACCTGCTATATCTTTTTTTCTTACATCTGCACTCACAAGGTCAATCAAAGAAGCAACCCTGATCATGAAAAACTCATCCAAATTTGATGCCGTAATTGATAAAAATTTTATACGTTCAAACAAAGGAATAGTTTTATCCTTGGCCTCATTTAATATACGATAGTTAAATAAAAGCCAGGATAATTCTCTGTTATAATAATACTCCGGTTTATCAAAGTTTCTCTTATCCATAATCCGCATTCCTTTCATTAAAAATTCAAAAAATTATAAATGATATATCTTTCATATACCAATCATATAAATATTTCTTTTTATCTTATATATTTCTTTCTTATATATTTCTTCTAAATCTGAGCACCGGTCTTATACCGTATACCTGCTCAAAGAAATCTGCTCTTGATTCAAAAAGTCCAGCTTCAAGAGATATATCATCATAGGTAACTGCTGATATTATAAGCTTATCATCCTTAAGCGTTATATTGGCATCCTCGATTTTCTGAAGATGACTCTTATCAAGTATATTTGCAATTCTAAGTATAGCAACAAGCTTTGCTATAGTTATGTAATTGCAGCTTCCGAGTTCTGCCTGAATTTTCTCTCTAGACGGAAGATATAAAATATTGTATTTAACAATATTGGCAATCTCCATTCTTTCCTTGTGTGAAAGACCTATTATCTCTGTATTTTCTACTATGTAATACGAATTGATAGCTCCGTTATTCATGCTTATGTAATTACCACAGTCATGAAGTATGGCTGCTATCTGAAGCTGTAATCTCTCCAGCTTGCCCATACCATGTATCTTCTTAACACTGTCAAATATCTTGAGTGCAAGCTCTGAAACTGCGTCAAGATGTGATTGATTACATCTGTATCTCTTGCTGATATTGGTTGCAGATGCCACAATATCCTCACTGAAGTCATGCGAAAATGCAACCCTGCTGCCCTCATCGATATAAGACGCTGCAATACCGTCACAAAATGAAAGATTAGGTGCATATATATCCTCTGCCTTACAGTTATTAAGGAGCGATTTATATATAAGTATAGTCGGAAGGATAAGTGTTGCTCTCTCATACGGTATACCGTACTTTTCAGTAAGTTCCTGTGGCGAAAGCTTGACCGCCCTGCTATAAACTCTGTCAAACTGTTCTTTGCTTATTCTTTCTGTCGTATCAATTTCAGGTAATACCTTCTTTAAAACCTTAATAACCTCGCCCACAGCGATTATATTTTTTATCTCCTTGTCATTGAGATAGATATTTCTAAATGTAACGATATCACTCTCGACAAAGTCTGCTATAACCTGATCCATCTTTCCCGACTTGCTTCCTATCATGGAAAGATAATCTCTGATTCTTAATGCACCTATTGGGATATTTTCAGTTACGATAAGATTGTTTTTATCGAAAAGGGAAATCTGAACACTTCCCGCACCAACATCTATAAATGCTGTATTTTTACTTGCCACCTGATGAAAGTTTTCATACTTTGCAACAAGTCCCTTAAAATTCATATATCTTTGCTCGGAGTTACTAAGGATTCTTACATCTATATCCGTCTCACGCTTGATTGCATCTATTATTAACTCTGAGTTTTCTGCCTCTCTAACGGCAGATGTTGCATATGCTCTGTAGTCTGCAACCTGATACTCCTTCATCTTTCTTTTGAAATCACTCAAGGTCTCGCAAACCAGCTTAATGGATTCTATACTGAGACTTCCGTCACTGTAGGTATCCTTACCAAGCTCTATTATTCTGCTGATTCCGTCAATTTTTTTAAATGATTTCTTTCCGTTTATCTCATAGATATCAAGAGACAAATCACTCGAGCCTACGTAAATTGCCGCGAAGGTTTTAACCGCCATACCTTTTCCTCCTTATTCAAGTCAACACATTATATATTAGTTTTTTGCCTGATTAAAATTAAGGTCAGACATATTTATTCTTTACTCTTTTCCTTTAAGATATCAAAAAGTTCTATAACCCTCTTATTATATCCGGGATGATATGCAAATGGTGCTATCTCACAAAGAGGTTCCAATACGAACTGCCTGTTGGTCATATCCGCATGAGGGATCTTTAAATTTTCCTCCATGATAATATCCTTGTTATAAAGAAGGATATCTATATCAAGAGTTCTAGGTCCCCAGTGAACCACACGTTTTCTTCCCGCACTTTGCTCTATATCATTTACAACCGACAAAAGCTCTGTCGGCGAGTAAAGCGTTTCTATCTCCAGACATGCATTTAAAAAGTTTTCCTGTTCCACATCTCCGTAAGGTTCTGTTTCTATATACGAGGAAATCTTATTGACTCTTATATACTCATCCTTATTGAGCTGGTCTACAGCATAATCAAGATACCCCTCTTTATCACCTATATTTGAACCTATACTAAGATATGCTATATTTTTCTTTCTTTCTATATCAACATACACTGTGTCAAAGCTCATTTCTATAGGAGCCTCCGGCTTACCTATGATTATATGCACACTCTTTATTTTATCATATTTTATAAGAATTGTGTTCGCAATATTTTCAGCTGCAGCCTCAATTAAATTGTATTTTTCTTCAAGCATAACCTCACTTATCACATCGCAGACCTCTGCATAATTTACTGTTTGCTCAAGTGCATCGGTCATGCCTGCATCTCTTAAATCAAGTGCAAGCTCAGCTGTTATGATAAAGGTCTGTCCCTTTTTCTTTTCCTCTTCATATACGCCGTGATAAGCAAATACTTCCAAATCCTTTATAACTATTTTATCCAAAGCTTTTCTCCTTACAGACTCATCAATTGATATTATCACAAATCAAGCTTTTAAAATATGGATATTCATTCAGATACATACTATAATTATTTAATATTTCTTCTTTAGAATAACCTATCTTATCAATAAGCTCTTCAAACTCACGTAAACTTGCTTCCTTTTTATTAACCTTATTTATGCACTTAAACAAAAAGTATTCTTCATCATCAATATAATCATTTCCCAATATATTTTTATACATTTCAGGAAAATCTTTTCGAAATATTCCCATTTCCTCAAGCTTTGCCTTTGCATATGAATGATTTGTTCCAATGCCAATATTAAAATCCTTTAATATAGCCATGGTATCCTTGTAATCAATCTCCGAATCTCTATCCTGATTATCAATTTTCATAAGATAGCTCTCTGCAAATCTTATTTTATTTCTTAACAGATCTGTCTTTGAACACACATATATTTTAATTCTTGAATTTTTTCCTAAAAACCATGGTATTTCTATCCACTCAAACTTTGATTCATCTGTATAAAAATGAATCATAGTATCGTTTATCCAATCTAACGGCAAACTTTTTTCAGTTGCAATTTTCACTATCAGACTCTTAACTATCTCATTTATTTCAATCAGACTATCCATATCCTCTGTTAAGCCTGTTTCTCTCAATCTATAATAAGACATAGCGAAACCACCTATGCATTTTATTTCAAAAATATAATCTTCAGGCAACTCATTATTGTCTATCTTGTTTTTTATTGCCTCATTTAAGAGCTTAATATTTTCAAGGAAATCATCAATGCTTAATTTCATGCCCTTATCTCCTCTTTCCAAAAAGTCAATATCTCTATATTTTATTCCATTTAATTCCTTTAGATTATCAAGTTGTAATAATTCAACAGCATTATGTTTTTTTATGCAATATAGCAAAATCAATTTTGTATTATAAGTGACTTTATTTAAATCTATTTTTTTTATCTCTTCTATCCTATTTTTACCATCATAAGATCCTTTATTTGTATTTCTATACTGAATCATTCTGTCCAAAAATCTGTGAAGGAATATATAATCAACATTATCATATTCTGTTTGCTCATAATAATAGCATTCCTTTAACATATTCAGAACCTCCCAACAGGATTTTCATTTTATTATTTCATAAGTCATCTTTAACGCGCGGTAGTTTGCTTTAACGTCATGCACCCTGAAAAATGTACAGCCCTTCATGAGTCCGATAACCGAGGTTGCCATAGTTCCTTCCTCGCGTTCTTCTACGGGTAAATTAAGTGTGTTTCCGATCATGGATTTTCTTGAGGTACCCAGTAAAACCGGATAACCCATTTCCACTATACGTTCAAGGTTATTCATAACCATCAGATTTTCTTCAGTAGTCTTTGCAAATCCGATGCCGGGATCAAGCATAATCCTGTCTTCTGAAATGCCTGCATTTTTAGCGATATCAAGCATATTATTTAAATCAGAAATTATATCCTCTATAAGCCTGCTATATACAGCATCTTTTCTATTGTGCATAAGACACACTGAAGCGTTGTGCCTTGCTATGGTTTCTGCCATCATATCATCATAGGTTAAACCCCATATATCATTTACAAGCTCCGCACCGGCAAGAAGCGCCGCTTCAGCTACCTCATGCTTGTAGGTATCTATAGATACCGGAATATTAAAATTTTCTTTAATTGCCTCTATAACAAAGCAGGTTCTTTCTATTTCTTCCTGAACCGAAATCTGTGTGTGTCCCGGTCTTGTAGATTCGCCGCCTACATCTATTATATCCGCACCTTCATCTATCATTTTTTTTGTATGCTTTATAGCCTTATCTATATCGGTATAGCTTCCGCCATCCGAAAATGAATCGGGAGTAACATTGAGAATTCCCATGATATATGGTCTTTTTTTATTTTCAAAATATCTTTGTCCGATTATCATGTGCCGGTTATCCTCCATTTTACTGCAATTCATAAATTATCAATTCACGGTATATATCAGTTATCTGTTAATTATATTATTCTATATGGTTATAGTCTGATTTTTCTTTTCCTCATCCCAATAACACTCATCATACATCTTACATTCAAAGCAGTTTCTTGAAAGCTTATCCGCCTTATATAAAACGTATTTTAATTCTCTTCTGCTTGTATCTTTAGATAGCTGCTTATGACTGGAAATCGCAGAAGTTATATCATATATTTCTTCCTCGGAAAAACCACATGCCTTAAGTATTTCAGCTGCCAGCACGCTGCCCGCTTCATGATGAGGTATGCCATCCTCATATTCCCTGCATCTTCCTATGTCATGAAGCAATGCCATAGCATATATACACTCCTTGTCAAATCCAAGATTTTGCTCAAGATTCATAATGTAGGCAATTCTTGCAACAGCAAGCGAATGTTCTGTATCGTGCAGACAGAACTCACGATTTTCTTCTGCCTTTTCAATACATGCCATACACTGATTATATATATTGTTGCTAAGTATTTTCTCTACTCTTTCCATAAGTTTCTCCTTATAAAAGCATTATCCGCAAATAATTATTCAAATTTCATATTCAGATAATCCGATATAAATGATAATGAGCCGCAAACCATTATCACATAGTCCTTCTTATCCTCGCCAATATATGAAAATGCTTTTTCCAAAGCCTCACCAGCGGTTTCAGCCATATCTGTTTTTACACCCTTTTTTTCTATAAGCCCGGCAAGGATTTTTTTATCAAGTCCCCTTGGTGTATCTGGTGTAATCGTTATAGCATATTCCATATTATTACACAAAATATCAACCATTTTTTGATATTCTTTATCCTTCAATACTCCTATTATATAAATAATTCGTTTATTTGTAAAATACTTATTTATATTGTTTCTTAAGGTAATCCACGCAGCCTCATTATGCGCTCCGTCAACATACATCAGAGGACTATCACAAACTCTTGTTAATCTGCCCTGCCAGGTTGTCTTGGCAAGTCCGCTTTTGATATATCGCTCATCTATATCAAGCTTTCTAAGTACCTCTATGGCAGTCGCTGCATTTATTATCTGATGCTCTCCCAAAAGCTTTATCAGGTAGTTATTGTTTTTGTAGCTAAAGCTTATACCGGTTTCGTCCTCGGATACAACTTCAATATCTTTGTTTTTAACTTCCGTATATTCATCCTCTTTATCAGCACATACTGATTTCAATACTTTACTTACTTCCTTTTCCTGTGGAGCAGATATACAGGCAGAGCCCTCTTTTATTATGCCGGATTTATTTTGGGCAATCTCTTCTAAGGTCTCACCCAAAAACTGCATATGATCCATGCTTATCTGCGCAAATACCGAAGCAACAGGTGCAGGTATTACATTTGTTGCATCAAGAGTTCCTCCCATACCGCACTCAAGCAGCATGTAATCACATTCTTCTTCAGCGAAAAACAGAAAAGCTATAACCGTTTCTATCTCAAAGGCAGTAGGACTGCTGTAGCCATCCTCTTCCATCTCGGATATTTTACCGGCTACAGTTTCCAAAAGTCTTGCAAAGGTTTCCTCATTCATATATTTTTTATTAATCTGAAATCTTTCCAGATAGGTAAATATGGTAGGTGAAATGTATCTTCCGATTTTATATCCTGCCTCGATAAGCGCACTTTCCACAAACGCAAAAACGGAGCCTTTACCGTTGGTTCCCGCGATATGCAAGGCCTTGCATCCAGCTTCCGGATTACCAAGTCTTTTTAAAAGCTCCTTTATATTATCTAAGCCCGGCACAATGCCGAGCTTATTTTTTTCTTCTATATACTGTAACGCCTCTTTATAATTCATTAGTCTTCTCCAATCAGTTCCGGGTCATATTGTACGTGCTGAATCAAAGGCGTAGTCTCATCTATAGGACAGATTTCATATCCCTCTTCCTTAAGCGTATCTATCAAATCCTGAAGTCCCTCCACCATAGAATGTCTGTCGGACAAATCATGCATAAGTACAACCGAATCGCCTTCGTTGCTTCTAACGTATTTCATAACATTTGCCTCAAGCTCGCTTGCAGTATGATATCCGCCTTCCGCATCACCGCTTAAAGAATTCCAGTCAAAGTAAACGATGCCCTTTTCATCAAGATATTTCATGCAAAGCTGTATATCTACATTTGACACGTGATTGGAGCTTCCACCCGGAAATCTGTAATACTTACAATCATAGCCTGTCAAATCATACAGAAAATCATGTATCTCATCTATATCCCTTTTAAATGCATCCTCATCCGCATATATCTCCTTATATATATGAGTATATGAATGCATGGCAAGGGTATGACCGTCATCAACTATTCTTTGGTATGCAGGCCATAAATCCTCATTGTCATAATGAACCACAAAAAATGTAGCCTTTACATCATTTGCCTCAAGAATATCAAGGATTTCATCCGTATAAATGCTTGGGCCGTCATCAAAGGTAAGATAAACCTTTTTACCGTTTAACTTCTGCGGCCCGTCACCTGATTCATCCTTCTTGCTTTCACCATTGGTGTCATCTACATCCTCTGAATCTGTCTTTTTCGTTTTTTCAGAATCGATATCATTATCTTTTACACTTTCAATATCAGGCTCATCTGAATCGGCATCACTATCACTCGCTTTTTCTATATATGAGGCTGCAAGTGTTTCATTTTTGTTTTGACCAATCTCAAGGCTGTCATATGCAGTGATATCTTCATCTGATCTGTCAACAGTTGTTTCAAGAGATGCAGTATCGACAGATGCCTCTACAGCAGACTTAAGACTAAGCTCATCCAGTTTTCTTTCGATACTGCTAAGCTTAATCATCAGATAGATGCATAAAAGGACAGGCACTGCAAACATTACTACAAATGCCGCAAGAATTAATCTCTTTATCTTATCCACATTTTTTCTGTTATATTTAGTTGTAATCTCTTCTGAAGCTTCGTTATCCTTATTAATTATTTCGCTCATATTTCCCTTTACAAATCTAAATATTGTGGTATAATGTCTACATGATACAAATTGCAGTTTCTTTAAGAATTATATTTTTCTTAAAAAAGGCTGCAATTTTTATTTTATTACAAAAATGTTACAAAGTCAAGTAATTGTACGTTTTTTCAGGCTTTCTCTGACGTATCCACCGATGCTTTTTCTTTTTCTTCAATTTCGGTTGAACGTTTTTTCCTTGTTCCTGTTTTAGGCTTTGGAGTTGTTTTTTCTGTTGTTTCATCAGCTTGATTTTCTGAATTCTTCAAAGTTTCTTTTTCTGTACTCTTGGTTAACTGTTTTTTTGTATCTTCTGTTAACCTCTTTTCAGCACTTTCGCTTGTCTGCTTTTCAGATTTTTTAGTCGTCTTCTTCACGGAACTAACCTCTGTTTTTTTTGCACTATTATCAGACAGCTTTTCGGTTTTCTTTACCGTATTTTTTGCCGACTGTTTTTCAGAAATCTCCTTATTATGCTTTTCATTTATTACATTTAATGCCTGAACATAAAGCTCCCTGTATTTTTTGCCCTCCTCCTGTATCTGTCTGGTCATATCACTTAACTCATTATACTGTCTGGTATAATTTTCCTCCAAAGCCCTAATCTCCTCTGTATGCTGTCTGCTAAGCTCTTCTTTAAGACTTTCAAGCTTAACCTTAAGCTTCTCATCATTCTTTTCCTTTTCGTCTTCATACTGTTTTTCAAGTTCCTTTTTAATTTCTGCCTTTTCTACTTCAAGGCTTTTAAGTTTATTTTCATATTTTTCCTGTCTTCTGTTTTCCTCTTCCTCATCGATAAGATATTCTCTTGAAAGACCTATATCCTCTTGTCCGTCAATCGAAAGTCTGAAGTACTCATAAGGAACCTCTTCACTTACTTTTATCTTAAGATAGATTTCCTCATTTATTTCAGTAATATCATATTTTAAAATTCTTTCATTTTTAGAAAGCATAAGTCTTGTCTTTCTGTCTCCGTTTGGATTAATGTATCTTACCTCATAAGCGTTCTTTTCTTCATTATATATCTGATAGCTTACATAGATTTTTTCATTTATAACAAATAATTTAAGATTAGATACATCCCATACCTCATTTGTACCCGTTATCAAGGTCAGACTATCTTCTCTTCCGACCTGTTTCCATTTCACCTCATTTGTATTGCTCATATAAACAACATATAAATTATTTCTAAAGTACAAGCAGTCAAGCGCCGAAAGATAATCTCTTGCGACAACCGCGCTCTGCATATTTCTTACATTTGTAATGAAAATAATTGTTATATTGTTACCCTCATCATAAACTACTGCCTTTCTTCCATCCGATAAAGAATTTATAAATTCCATAAAATCTCCTGAAAAAATATATTTATTCTATCTATATTCATGTTTTTTCATAATATTTCATTTTTCTTTAACTAATGCAAATAATATGAATATATTAAATTAAGCATATAAGAAAGGAATAGTCCCATGGCTAAAAATTGTAATTCTAATAACCAAAGATTATTTAACAACAATACAACAGGCAATGGCGATTGTGGCTGTGGCGCTACAGATGTATGCTTAAATCCACAATGCGGTGATCCTAAGGTTTTAAATTGTTTATCACCGGTTATATACGATGAAGTCGGCGTAAATGTATGCCAGACCATACCACTTCCCGAAGGATTCTTAGCAGATTATCCGACTGCATATTATGCAACAGCGGAGGTTATCGACATAACCCTTGATGCTGCCGAAGGAGAAGATGAAACCACAGTTACACCTATAGTGACAAGGCCTAACTGCTACGAAGTAACTCTCACCAATCTTTCAGTAGACTTTGCAATCAAGCTCTACGATTACAACAGAAGGCTTCTTGCAACCTTATCACTTCCGGATATAACATATCTCCCATCTGATTCAGATGCTCCGGGATATGACAGTGACACCAATCCAACCTCAACCACCTTGGACATATTTGCACCATATGGAATAAGCTATGTTGATGGCGATTTGACCGAACCATTATTAAATGTAATTGGTTTTACCGATACCAACAATACGGTCTGTCAGGGTCTTAATCTTATGGCACTTCCTAAGGTTTTGGATTTTGAGGCAACTGATTCGGATATCACTATTGGTCTTACACTGTTATGCAACTGTGTTTATTTCAACGCATACAGGATACCACATGACGGCAAAGCAAATGCATCAAGAGGAAGTCTTGTTACAGAAGATGATTCTGTACGTATGGAATTTGTAGAGGGAAGCTTACTTGACAGAAATATCAAGCCACTCGAGCTTTGCAATCCGGGTGATGCCAAGAATCCAAATGCAAATGATGATATAAACAATTGCGGCGGTTCAAATTAAAAATGTAAATTATGACATTTTCATAATTAACAAATAATATATTAAATAAAGCTAATACTATCTATGTTAATCTTAATAGTATTAGGAGATGTTAATATGAAAAATATAAAGAAAACGTTATTAACAACCTTGTCTTTAGTTTTACTTTCCGTATCGCTTACTGCCTGTGGTGCCGGAAACGATGAAACAACAAGAGATGAGGCAACAACTGAAAGTACCAGAGACAATGATAACATCATGGATGATGCAGGTGATGCTGCAGATGACGTTATAGATGGTGTCGGCGATGGAGCAAAGGATGTTATCGACGGTGTTCAGGATGGTGTTGATGAAATCACCGGAAACGATGATGACGATGACAGAAACGATAATAACAACAGAAACAATACTAACAACAAGAACACTAACAACAGGTAATAATATATCCAAACACATTCCTGTAAAAAACGGTGCAGCCATATAAATAGCTGCACCGTGATTTCTACATATGAAAAGCCTTATGCTTTTTATTCATCATTTCGTCATATTGGACATACATTTTTTGCACACTGTTTTCAAGTAAATAGTAATGCATAACATAAGGTACGAGCAAGACAAGAAGCGCAATCGTAAGAAAAAGCATAACCAGCTTACCGCTGTAATTAAGATAGATAATAGTCATAAGTGTCATTAAGGCAAAAAGGACCGTAACTATAAGATGCACTATCCTTTCGTGTGCAAAAAATCCTGTCTGAACAAGATGCTTTTTTATCTCCTCATCCCAATCAGTATCCTTATTATCTTCTTCTAACAAATTATCTATATACGCAAGATATGCAAGAATTCTCTTTTTCATATGCAACCTCCTTTTTTATCTATATAACATACCCGTCTCTATGGCACATAGTTACTCTCTATGTCGTTCATCTTTAATCTTTAGTCTTTTGTCTTAATCTCATGCTTTCTTTTATAAAAGAATAACACTAATTTTTCAGGTATACGTTTTAGTATAATCTGTATTTCCTCATGCTTGGCTATCGGTTTAACAAGTATGCTGTGTAGCTTTGCATTGTTTGCGCCCCAGATATCAGTAAAAAGCTGATCACCCACAAAAAGAGTATTGTCCTTATCGGTACCCATCTTTTTCATAGCCTTTATATATCCTTTAGCAAGAGGCTTACCCGCTTTATATATGTATGTTGCTCCGAATTCTTTATTAAAATCCGCTACACGCTGTTCATCATTATTTGACAAAAAACAAACCTTATAGCCCATCGCCATAAGCTTTTTTATCAAAACAGAAGCACGAAAATCAGCAGGAGCATCATGCTCCACAAGTGTATTGTCTATATCGAAAATAACACCCCTATATCCATCATTATAATAATTTTTAAAATCTACAGAATATGTCGAATCATAATACTCTGTCGGATAAAAAATTTTAAACATACAATACCTCTAACCTATAATTAATTTTATAATTCCAATTAAAAATCAAAATATTATTATCTATAATATAACTTTATAATATCATTTTTACAATACATAAAACTCAATCAATAAAAAGTCTCTTCACGCATGAAAGAAATTATATATATTTTCCGCAACCGCATCAGTAATTCCGTCTACATTTTTCAGTTCGTCTAATCCGGCAGTCTTTATATGTTCAATATCTTTGAAATGCTTAAGCAATACTTTCCTTCTCGCCGGACCGATTCCCTCTATCTCATCTAAAATGGAATGAACCTGATTTTTACTTCTTAACTGCCTGTGATATTCTATGGCAAATCTGTGTGCCTCGTCCTGAAGAGCCGTAACCATAAGCATAGCTTCACTTCCTTTTGGGAAGTCGACCTCTTTGTTATTATAATAAAGTCCTCTTGTATGATGGTTGTCATCCTTAACCATACCGCACACAGGTATATCTATACCAAGACTGTCAAGCACCATAAGTGCAACATTGACCTGTCCCTTTCCACCATCCATCATAATTACGTCCGGATAGACATCAAGCTTTTCATCGGTAAACCTTCGACTTAAAACCTCCTTCATGGAAGCATAGTCATCCGGTCCTTCTATTGTCTTAAGCCTGAACTTACGGTATGCATTTTTCTTTGGAACACCCTTTTCAAATACTACCATGGATGCAACACTTAAGGTACCGGAGATATGTGATATATCAAATGCCTCCATCCTGTCAGCTGAAGGTATACCAAGGATATCCGCTATATCCTTTGTCGCTCCCACAGTTCGTTTTTCCTGCCTTTTTATCCTCTCCACATCCTGCTTTAGTACAAGTGCAGCATTGTCATAAGCAAGCTTTAAAAGCTTTTTCTTTTCACCCTTTTGCGGTACATAAACCTTTACCTTTGAACCCCTTCTTTCTGAAAGGTATCCCTCGATTATCAAAAGCTCATCTATATCCTCCTGAACTAAAATCTCCTTTGGAAGATACGGTGTTCCGGAGTAGTACTGCTTCACAAATGCGGTCAGTATATCACGTACCGTTTCTTCGTTATTGGTATTCATATGGTGATGCTCTCTTCCTAAAAGCTTACCCTCTCTCACAAAAAATACTGTTACAACCGCATCCGTTTCATTAGACGCACAGGCAATCACATCTCTGTCATCACCGCTTGTAACATTCATTTTCTGCTTGTCCATGATATGAGTTATACTCTCAATCAAATCTCTCGTTTCAGCAGCCTTTTCAAACTCCATTTCATCTGCATAAACTTTCATTTTTTCCTTAAGAGAATTAACCGTATCCTTATAATTTCCATTTAGAAAATTAATCGCTTTATCTACATTTTTCTTGTAATCTTCAGAGGAAATGTATCCGTTGCATGGAGCGCTGCACTGACCTATCTGATAGTAAAGACATGGCCGTTCTTTACCTATATCACGCGGAAGATTTTTATTGCAGTTTCGCAGCTTATAAAGCTTATTTATAAGCTCAATTGTATCTTTAACCGCTCTCGGATTGGTATAAGGTCCAAAATATTTTGACCTGTCTCTTTTCATATTGTGACTATAAAGCACCCTCGGAAAATCTTCCTCAACAGTAACCTTTATATAAGGATAACCCTTATCATCCGTCATAAGCGTATTGTATTTCGGGCGGTATTCTTTGATAAAATTGCACTCCAAAACAAGTGCCTCCATCTCTGACGAAGTCACTATATATTCAAAGTACGCAATCTGAGAAACCATTTTTACAATCTTAGGTGAATTATTGTGTCCATGTCCTTCACGAAAATACTGTCTCACTCTGTTATGAAGGTTAATCGCCTTACCTACATAGAGTATATCATCATTTGCACTATGCATGATGTATACTCCGGGTTCCTTCGGAAGCTTGCTTAATTCAGTTTCGATATCAAATATTTTTTCTTCCATAATAATAAAGATAAAGGGAGGTACCAGGTACCTCCCAATATATGATAAAGGTTTTTTTGTGTCTTGATTATAATAAATCAGCTCTTAATTTCTTGATAACCTGTAAAGTCTTATCTCTTAACTCTTCTGCATCATAAAGCGCCATCATTGTATTCTTATCAATCTTGGCAGCTATAACTGCATCGAGCCAGTCATTTACATAAGACTGAACGTATGCAACGTTCTCTTCAGACTTATCCTTAAGTGCCACAATTATGTTATTGAGATTCTCAATAACTGTAGGTGTTGAGTTAGTATTTGAAACAGGAGTCTGTGTGCTCTCGTCTGATAACTCAATAACCTTACCTGTCTTGGTAATGATTACTTTCTTGTTAGGAGCTGACTCAGTCTTAGATGAGCTTCCGCCCTTCTTATCAAGAAGCTTTTCAACTACTTTTACAAGGCATACAACACTGTAAGTACTCTCCTCAGGTGTCTGCTTAACATTACCTTTTTCAGTATACTGATTCCAAAGCCACTCAGACTTAAGAAGCATCTCTTCTATCTTGGTGTCAGATAAAAGCTTTGTAAGATCAGGATCCATAGCAGGAGCTGAATTCTTGCTAAACAATCCACCTGATTTCTGAACTTCAGGTTTCTTATACTTAGCAGGCAAAGCTATCTCACTGTAAGTCTTAATAAGCATCTTTTCTGCAGTCTTAGGATCGTAGCTATTACTGATTATATTGACCTTACCACTGTTAAGACCATTTACTACCATATCCTCTGCTGTCATAAATACAAGTGCTTTCTGTCTGTCATCAAGCAACTGCTTAATTTCATAATTTGTCTTTGACTTCTCAAGGATAGAATTCTTTCTAACCTTAAACGCCTTAATCTTCTCCTTAACACTGAAGAACAGCTTGAGAAGTGTAGGATTGGCGTTTACATAATTTCCAATCCAAGTAAGCTCAACATACTGATGTTCAATCTTATTTGAAATCTCATATACGTTATATCCGTCAAAGATTACATTCATAGTTGTATAAAGAAGATCAAGTATCTCATACTTTTCTTCCCAAGCACGAGAAGAATTATCCTGGTTAACAAGATCCTTTATACCACACTCATAAAATACAAGATTGTACTCGTATAAGCCTTCAAATACATTGGTCTTATCCTTAAGTGAAGCGCCTGCTCCAAGAATCTGAAGATTCTTCTTCATCTCAGGCTCATTTTCAATGTACTGATAAACCTTCTTAATAAATGAACAAACCTCTGCAATAAGAGTATCAATTCTCTTATTGTAAATCTCCTGCTTGGAGATTGCATTTACAACGCTTCTGCTAAGAACTGTTGTATTCTGAGGTGAATTACAATTTCTGATAAGCTCCTTGAAGCTCTCATATACTGCCATATTGTCAATAGGAATATATTCAGCGTTAAGTCCGTAAAACTCAAATGCCTTGTCATAATCCTTATTGTTGATATATGCATTAAATAATCCGATAGAAAACTGAATCTTGTAATCATTTCCAACATGCGGATCTTCAACAACATAATCAAACAATACCTCAAGATTGTTCATATAAGACTCAGAGTTGACATCTGTTGTAGGAATACCCATCTCCATGATTACATTAATCAAATCAAGGTAACCCATTACTGCCTTATCGAAGTTCTTAGGTCTGTCATCATCCTCAAGAATCTGATAACTAACGTTGATAAGAAGCGGAGCAATTCTTTCTCCTATAAGCTTCATAGCATCAACAAATTTTTCTCTCTGGTACAAATATATAAGCCAGATGCTGTAACGATAAATTCCGGATGTACTGATAGGTGCATCAACATCTGAAGGATCTATATCGCCATATACAAATCTGAACAACGGTTCAATCCATTCTTCAATCTCATAGCGTCCTGTAGCCTTAATATTAGTATCAACAAATTCTCCAAGTTCATAAAGTTTTGAGCATTGTGCTTTAACATCATCATCGACCATCATGTTTGATAAATCAAAATTGCTGTCCTTAAGATAGTCAATAACCAAAGCATAAAATCCATCTTCAACCTGTTCATTTAGGAATCTTATGAGGAGTGCTTTATTATTAGAAGCAGCAATTGACAAAACATTATTATCGGAACCAGATGTTATGTTTGCTGGTAATGCCATAAGATATCATCCCCCTTATAAATCTTATTCACTTTTATAATTTTATAACATTTAAAAGTGCAGTGTCAACAGATGATTTGTATATTTTCAATAATTGGCATTGTGCATAATTAACAAGTTTTTTTAACCAATTTTTTTTTACGTTTTTATGCATTTTGTCAATAAATTGCTATTATATATCAAATCCGGCCATGCGTAAAATAGCAAGCGCGTTAGTCGTAGTGCACCTTCCATCACATATTTTATAATCAAATTTCAGTTCATCATTATCATAATACTCTTCAAAATGATAATTAAATGCCTTAGTTTTGTTTTTATCTTCTATATCACAAAGCTCAAAATCATGAGTAGAAACTGCTGTGATACATCTATCACCTGCAAGCCTTGTTATAGCTTCCCTTGCGCCTACGATTCGGTCTGCGGAATTTGTCCCCTTAAATATTTCATCTATAAGACATATCATCGGAACATCATTTTCTTTATACTCCGCCATAGACTTTATCCTAAGTATCTCTGCATAGAATGTCGAGATACCATGTGCCACATCATCCATAACTCTCATAGAGGTAAAAAGCTTCATGTAATTAGCTTTGAATTTTTTTGCACACACAGGAGCGCCCAGATATGCAAGCACCAGATTAACTGCTATAGTTCTCAAAAATGTAGTCTTGCCCGACATATTGGAGCCGGTAATAATAGTTATACCGCCCTTAAGCTCGATGCTGTTACTTACTACCGTATCAGGATTAATAAGTGGATGATACATATCTGTTCCGCTAAGAAAAGCTTTGCTTTTATCTGTTTCAACGTCAGCCCATGAGATATCTCTGATACAGCCTAAAACAGAAAGACTCATAAGCTCCTCAAGCTCTGCTATCACATCAAAGGTCCTGCTTAAATTTTTTCCATATTTTTTCTTCCAGTTTGAAGTAAAATGAGCCAGATGATAATCCCACAAGAGAAGTCCCGTAAATATAATATGCAAAAACGGATTATAAGAAATATTATATGCCTGACTGATCTTTTTCAAACTTTTAAAAGCATTTACAGCACCATCTTCACCGGCAACATTTTCCTTTAATTCCTTTAGAAGCTCTGAATCAAAATCTTCTTTCTCAACAAGAGAAAGCATATCCTCATAATCCTCTATCGAAGGACCCATAGAATAAAACGGGACAATTGCTTCCTCCGTTTTTGATGATGTAAATCCGGCAAAAGCCAGCAAAACTATAAAGCCTGCCAAAGGATAACCATATCCAAGCAATCCGAATACGCAAAGGCAGATAAGTGCAATTTCAATAACAGGCAATACAAATCTTGCTATCTCCATCCATATAGGGATAAAACCTGTTTCTTCATCCTCACAATATGAAATAAATCTATCTATATCCTGCTTTTGTTTTTTATCAGCAGTTCTTTCACCCGCTGCTTCAAACGAAATAGTAAATTCTTTTTTATCTACCAGCTCCGATACAGCCTCATTGCGCATTGGAAGTTTATTTAAATCTATATCTTCCAAACGAAGTTCTTTTGCAAAAAGTTCTTTTCCTTTTTGAGTATGTGCAGTATTAATCATCTGATAAAGAGAGGCTTTTCCAAGCAAATCTATATCCCTTGGCACCGTATCATTTTCAGCAAGAAACTCATCTCCTGTTTCCTCAAAATTTCTCCATGCATCGCTGAATCTGTCAACATATCTTTTTGTTACACCGGTTTTACTTTTTGCTTCCTCTTGTTTTTTTACAATGTCTCCATGAAGCTTGACCAGATATAAAAATGCGATAAGAAAAACAACACCTACAACCAAAGCCGCAAGCTTATCATCAAATATTCCTATGAGCAAAAGCGCTAATCCCAGTAAAAAAGAAAGAACTCTTAAGGTAGAAATATTAGAAAACTTTTTATCCAGATTTTTTTGTTCTTCTATAAACTGATTTAATTTATCTTCATAAAAGGATTTATTATTCATTATCTTTTCCTGATGCCTTTGATTTTTCCTCTTCATTATTCTTTTTAACCATAGCAAAGAATACAATTAAAAACACGATTCCAATCACTATGCTGCACGCACCCAGACCAACCTTATTGATAATGCAAAGAACGACACCTACAATAATCATCAGTATGCTGCAAACCAGATAATTCTTCTCAGTTTCCAATAATTGTCTGTTCATTTTTTTATCCACCGTCTTTCTTTATTTTTCATAAAATATATTGTAACATAACTGTATTTTCTACGCAATTTTTAAACTGTTAAAATTTGGTTAATTTTTGACAATAAATTATGCAAAACGGGTTATTAAAAACCTTGATTTTTAAATATAGATGTATTAGAATATTATTTACATTAAATGCAGAAACTATTTATAAGAAAAGGAGATATATCAATGGGTAAGCTATTAAAAGGTTTAGTAACCATTACAGCTGCAACAGCCGCAGTTGGCGGATTATGCTACGTATTTAAGGATCAGATTAAAGAATCCAAGGTTTACAAGGATAATAACGTTGATGAAAAGATAAACAATATCAAAACCAAGATCAACGAAAATGAACAGTTCAACAAGGTAAAGACCTCTATCCAGGAAAACGAAACCTATAACAAGGTTAAAAACACAATCAAGGAAAAGATGCCTAAATTCACTGAAAAGGAAGAGGATTATGTAGACGAAGGTGAAATCTTCTTCGATGATTTGGACGCAGCAGCAAGTGACAGAGATTATGTTTCTCTTGACGGCGATGATGTAAAGGAAGCTGTTGAAGATGCAAAGGATGCCGTAAAGGAAGCTGCCGAGGATATTAAGGATAAGGTTGAAGAGGCTGTATCTGAGGCATAATACCGATTATTCAATATGTAAATAAAGCAGGAAGGAGATGTAACGTTTCCTTCCTGCTTCATTTATATTAAATATTTGAGAGTGTAAAATAAAGTGTGTAAGTTACCGGTAACTAAACTTACGCACTTTATTTTTTTATTAAAGTGCTGTATTCTAAAAGAAAGGAAATGAAAGGATTATGAGTAACGCACTTATGGCACCAAGAAAAAATAAAC
>JAFUGL010000062.1 GCA_017469405.1 Lachnospiraceae bacterium
ATCTGACTCACCCTTTGCGGTATAGCCTGCAGCGATATTGTTTCTCTCGGAAATCATACGCTCGTAAACCGCTTCCTTGTTGTCATCCGGAAGGTCAAGCGCCTTTATCTCGGCAATTTCAATAACAATACCATACTGTGAGATATCCGAATTTGATTCCTTTGTAATAAGATCCGTGAGCATTGTTCCTCTTGCGGCTATAATATCATCCTGTGTCATCGAGGAAATGGTATTCTTTGTGGCATTATATACAGCTGCCTCAATTCTCTCTTCAGCTCTTCCTCTTATTGCACCAAGGGTCTGATAATACTTGGTGGCATCAACAACAGACCACACAACATAGTTATCAGCGATCATTGATTTCTTGTCGGAGGTAATAACATCGGATACGGGAATATCGTAAAGAATATCTCCGGTATATACCTTTGTAACACTCTCAATAAAAGGAGTATGGAAATGCATTCCGGGATTGGACTGTATTCCCGATATTTTACCAAGCCGGATTATAAGTGCAGCCTGATTAACCCCTACAGTATAAAATGTGGAGTTAAAAAGAATAATACCTACTATAATGATTCCTATTACTAAAGCTAATCTTCCAAATAATTTTTTCATTATTCAATCCTCCTTACTCAGCATCAGTTGCTGCTCCGGAAACAGTATTGTTTGTGTAGTTATTAATGGTTTCCTTAGCATTTTCACTCATAAAGCTGTCAAGAGGAAGCATAGTCTCTGTATTGCCATCGGTTATTATAACCTTAAGACCCGGAAGAATCTCCTCCATCTTCTCGTAGAAAAGACGCTTCTTGGTAATAAGAGGGTATTTTTCATACTCCGCATATATTTCATTAAATCTTGCAACCTGACCTTCAGCCTCGGCGATTCTGGACTCCTTCTGGGCTTCTGCTCCCTGGATTATGGCGTCTGCCTTTGCCTCTGCCTCGGGAATCTTCTGGTTTTGGTACTGGTGGGCATTGTTCATAGCGGTATCGGCACCCTGCTTGGCAGTTTCAACTGCCTTAAACGCAGCGATTATCTCATCTGTCGGAGGCTCCGAATCCTGTATCGTAATATTTACCACAGTAAGACCGACCTGACGATTATTAAGCTCCTCTATCATTGCATCCTTAACATCCGCCTGTATCTGGCTTTTTCCGGTGGTCATTGCCTCGTCAACAGTGTAATTTGAAACCGTTGTACGGATATTTGCAAGGGCAATATTTGATAATATATTTTCGGGACTTTCCGAATTGTACAGATACGCAACGGGATCAGATACTCTGTATTCAAGATAGAAATCAATGTTCAGAAGGTTAAAATCTGAAGTAATCATTACTCCGTTGTCTGTATCGGTAATATTCTGACCTGTAGAAGAAACAATATATCCAATGCCTGTTCCGTGGGTGGTCATATCAACCATGTGCACCTTCTGCCAGGGAGCTTTTAAATAAAATCCCGCGGTGTTTACCTTTACGATTTTTCCGAACTGTGTAACTACCGCATTTCTCTGCTCATTAACCGAATAAAAGCAATTAAAGATTATTATTAAAACAAAAATTCCTATTATCGGTAAAAGAATAATTCTCAATACTTTTTTTGCTTTCTTAACATTCGGATCCTCATATTTTTCAAATTCAGCCATTTTCCCCATCCTTTCCTTTGTATAAAAAATTATTATGAAAACACATGCTGCAACATTGATATAAGTCTAACATTCAATTTATTTAAGTGCAATAAAAACAAGGGCAAAATAAAAGGGTGTATTATGCAATACACCCTGAAATACAAATATCAATACTTATTTCTGGAAAAACCGTTTCTTGCCTCATCCTTAAGACTGATAACAACCTTACGGTTGGGCTCGTCACCCTCGCTGTGGGTGGTGACATACTTATCATTCTGGAGAGCGGCATGAATAATTCTTCTCTCATAAGGATTCATAGGTTCAAGTGAAAGTGATCTTCTGGTCTTCTTTACCTTGAATGCAACATTCTTTGCAAGATTTTCAAGGGTTTCCTTTCTTCTCTCACGGTAATTCTCTGTATCAACCTTTACTCTTACATAGTCCTCGCGCCCCTTGTTTACTACAAGAGATACAAGATACTGGAGTGAATCAAGGGTGGCTCCCCTCTTTCCTATAAGAACTCCCATTTCGTCGCCGGAAAGCTCTATATCAAGATTCTTTTCAGTCTCGTCAAACTTTGTCTCGATAACAACTTCCATGTTCATGGCAGCAAATACTTCGTTAAGAAACTCTTTTGCTATCTCCTGAACGGACTCTTCTTTAACTGCAGCCTTGATAACAGCGGCCTTTGAACCTATTCCCAAAAATCCTGTGGAACCTTCTTCAACTACTTCATATATAAGCTTGTCGCTGGTCACTCCCAGGGACTGGCAGGCTTCTGTAATAGCATCGTTGACTGTCTTGGCCGTAAACTCTTTATATTCCATTACTGTAACCTCTCTTATTTCAATTATTTATTATTTTTTTCATTAAAACTCTTTACGGAATTGGCCTTTGCCATCATACTTCCGCCTTTGCCTGAAGATACAGGTGAATCCTTTGAGGATGCACTTACCGCTTTCTTGGCAATATCACTTGTCCTCTTCTCGTACTGGGTTCTGTTATCAACAGGCTTTGAATCCTGCTTTGAAGAATTAGAACCGGCGTTGGAACTGATATTTCTGGTCTTCATATTTGCGTAAGCCGCAAGCTTTTCCTGCTGGGCTTTGCGCTTTGCGATCTTTTTGGCATTTTTAGTGCTGTTTTTGGCAATAAGCTTATCGAAATCAAGCTTGTCGATGCGCTTATTCATTACAACCATGATGATTCCTCTTACAACAGCACTGGCAATCCAGTAAAGTCCCATACCTGCGGGAAGTGTAAAGCAGAACCATACAGACAAGAGAGGCATAAAATAGTTCATCATCTTCATAGATGAAGCCATAGATGATGCCTGATCTGAAGGGTCTGTCTGGGGCTGGGGTGAGAGCTTAACATTAAGCCACTGAGTCACACCGGCAAGGAGAGGAATTAAAACAGCTCCGATCAAAAGTCCGATGCTTACAAGCTTTCCGTCTGAAAAAGCAATGTTTCTGATGGTGAACCAGGGGGTGTTTCCAATGTTAAGTCCAAGGAAATTATTATATCTGTGCAAAAGCGCAAGGGTAGAATCAACATCACCGGAAAGATTTGAAAATCCGGTCTTAATGCTCTCAAAATCAGCGGTTGATGCTCTGTTTAAGCAGTCAATGATAGTATTTTCAAGAGTATACTTAACTCCGTCGATCTTTGTAAACTGCTTTGCAAACATAGCGGAATTCTTGAATCCCTTAACAAGCTCTACCGCACTGTCGTTAGAAGCAATATTTGTTACGAGAGGATAAAAGGCCTCTTTTATCTTTGCAACATACCCGGGCATCTGATAGATAACTCTGTAGAGTGCAAAGAGAATTGGCATCTGAATAATAATGAAAAGACAGCTTCCGGTAGGTGAGATACCGTATTTTCCGTAAACAGCCTGAACCTCATTGTTCATAGCCATCTGTGAATCCTGATCTTTTTTACCCTCATATTTTTTCTGAATGGCCTTAATCTCAGGATTTATTTTTTGAGAAAGCTTTGAAAACTTCTGCTGCTTGTAAGTGATCGGAAGCATACAAAGGTTTACTACTATTGTAAAAATAATGATTGCCAGACCGATATTTGGAATGCCTATCTTATCAAGAACCCAGAATATGCCTTCCATTATCTTACCGAGAACCCATACTATATACTTAAATAGAAAGGTCTGGTTCTGGCTTAAAATAATACCGAAATTCAAGTTAACCTCCTATTAGTGATACATTAAGCACCACTTAACATCACAGAAATCTACCATGACCAAGCATCTTTTTTTCGGGAACATAATCAAATCCTCCCTTTGAAAAAGGATTGCAACGCAAAATTCTCCATATAGCAAGTCCTGTCCCTTTAACCGCGCCGTGTACTTCGATAGCTTCGATGGCATAACACGAACAACTTGGAAAATAAGGACATTTAACACCTTTATATGGAGAAATATATCTTTGGTATAGCTTTATTCCTGCTATTAAAAATTTCTTTAACATACAGCATTCCTTATATTTAGAAAAAATCTACTATAAAAATGCCATTACAAACACGGAAATACTTAATCATCCGAAACACAAGCATCAGAAACAATATTTAAGCGATTTCCAAGATACATAAGTGCTCTCTCCACCTCTTTGAAATCTGCGGTGGCAGCACCCGGCCGCGCAATGACTACAATGTCTAAACCACTATTAAACAATTTTTCCTGTAGTCTGTAATTTTCAAGCACCAGTCTCTTTACGCGATGTCTTACGACACTGTTGCCTACTTTTTTACTTACACTGATTCCTATACGATTTCCTTCTGTGCCGTTCTTAAGGACATACATAACAAAAAGCTTGCTTCCATAGGATCTTCCGTTTTTATATACATTCTGGAATTGTATATTTTTTTTCAGTGATTCGGTAAATATCATATCTAATATGAATAAAGAAACAAATAGGTCACATTTCTGTGACCTGATTTTGACTAATGTCGCATTTTAAGCAGATATTTTCTTTCTACCCTTTGCACGTCTGGCAGCGAGAACTTTTCTTCCGCCGGGAGTAGACATTCTTGCTCTGAAACCATGTACCTTAGCGCGTGAACGCTTTTTAGGCTGAAATGTCATTTTCATAATATATAAACCTCCTTTACAAAGATAAAATCCTATAAAATAAGAACAGCAAAAATGATTTTAAAAGAAAACTCATATTATGTCAAGCAAAAAGCCTTAAAAACATTGAAAAAATAAGGATTTTTTTATATCATAAAATTCCTGAAAAAAACTTTTCCACCGGGTTTTCCACATCATGAGGATATTTTTTTAGTTATCCACAAAGTAATAAACATCTGTGGATAAGATTATGTAAATCATAAGATTTTGTTATATTTTTCGTTAAAAAATTTTAATAAACACAAGATATTGAATTAAAATATGAGTATAACTTATACACAGAATCCATATATTTATCCACATATATATGTATTTTTATAAGTTATCCACTATATGTGGATAACTTGTTATACACATAGGTTCATAAGTATTCTTTGAATTTTATATAGCTTTATATTAAAATTAGTCTGACAGGATATTTAAGTTCTTGAGAGAGCTTTTATATCCTGTAAATATTGTAACCGGAGAATTTATACATGGATCCTATCAGAGCAAATTGGGAAAAAATATGTAACGATCTTAAAAATGAGTTCGGATTAACCGACACTTCATTCGAAACCTGGATCAAACCCCTTGAGTATTACGGAACAAAGGACAATCTTGTATATATAATCATTCAGTCAGACCAGACCATGCAGTTTGATTACATTACAAAAAAGTTTACCAACTGCTTTAAGGTCATAATAAGTGAAGTAACCGGAAACAACTATGAAGTAAAATTCATATTAAAAAGTGATGCAAGCAGCAATCTTATAGACAATGCTTCAAATACTTCCACAGGAGATTCTTCTATTTTAAAGGCATCCGGTAACAGGGAAATAAATGCCGGTAATCTTAATCCAAAGTATAAGTTTGAGGATTTTGTCGTCGGAAGTAACAACAAGCTTGCTTATTCTGCCTGCCTTGCGGTTGCTGAGGCTCCGGGTGAAGTATACAATCCTCTTTATATTTACGGGGATCCCGGACTTGGAAAAACCCACCTTATGCATTCCATAGGACATATGATCCTTGAGCAGAATCCTTCAAAGAAGGTTATATATGTAACCAGTGAAGTGTTTACAAACGAAGTTATCGAGTCCATAAGAAGCGGTGATGCATCCTCCATGTCAAGACTTCGTGATAAGTACAGAACCGTTGATGTCCTTATGGTAGACGATATACAGTTTATTATAGGAAAAGACTCCACACAGGAAGAGTTCTTCCATACCTTTAATGCTCTGCATGACGCAAACAAGCAGATAGTAATTTCTTCCGATAAGCCTCCTAAGGATATAGAGGGTCTCGAGGAAAGATTCAGGACAAGGTTCAGCTGGGGACTGATAGTTGATATCAAGAATCCTGATTATGAGACAAGGATGGCAATCCTTAGGAAAAATGCCGAAAAATTTGAAATCACCATAAGTGATGAGATAATACAGTATATTGCCACAAATGTTGTTTCAAATATAAGAGATCTTGAGGGTGCTCTCAACAGCGTTAATCAGAAAGCTCTTCTTTACAATAAGAAGGAACCTTCACTCGAGGACGCCCAGGACGCATTAAAGGATATTATTAATTCCGAGAAAACGATAATTAAGCCCGGTGATATTATAAATACCGTTGCGGAGGTTTATGATATAAGATCCTCAGACATACTCTCTCCCAAGAGAAACGCTGAATTTGTTCTTCCGAGACAGATCGTTATGTATCCGTGCAATGATCTTCTTTCCATGTCCTATACAAGCATTGCAAAAATGCTGGATAAAAAGGATCATACCACTATCATGCACGGCTGCAATAAGATCAAGGATGAACTTTTAACGGACGAAGATCTTAAAAAGAGGATAGAAATAATTAAAAAGAAGCTTTCTTAATATATGATTTAATATATTTATATAAGAAGAAACTCTGTTTATTAAATTCTTATTGATTATTTTTTCTCAATAAATAAAGTATAACTTTGAGTATAAATAAGGGATAAAATAATTATAACCTGTGGATTGGCGTTTATAAGCCTTTTTAAGGGCTTTTTGGAATTTTAAGGTATAGTGGATTACTACCCACTTATTCTTTTAAAATTTGAGGCGAATTCACAGGTTTTTCATTTATTTTTTTTCAGAAAAATAGTATAATGTAATAGGTTTTTCGCAGTTTAAACATGCCCTATTACTAATTAGATTAAATATTATTTATTTAATTATTTATTTCAGCCTGTTTTTCCTTATGTGGAAGACCTTATTACACTGCTTGTTTATAATTTTATTCTAAGGAGCATACTCATGAAATTCGTATGTAGTA
>JAFUGL010000033.1 GCA_017469405.1 Lachnospiraceae bacterium
AATTGATAAAAATGTTTATGCTTATATAGAGATACCGGATACACGAATTTCATATCCTGTTTTACAAAGCGATGATGAACAGCCGGAGGATTATTATCTGGATCATAATCTTGACGGAAGTACGGGATATCCGGGATGCATCTATACGCAGAGACTTAACAGTAAGGATTTTGATGATTACAATACTATCCTTTACGGACACAATATGAAAAATGGTGAGGGCTTCCGTGATCTGCATAAGTTCAGCGATAAGGATTTTTTTGACAACAATAAATATGTGTATATTTATACACCGGATGAGCTTCTAACTTATGAGATATTTGCAGCATATGAGTTTAACGATGACCACATTCTATATGCTTATGACTTTTCCAATGAAAAAGGATATCAGGAATATATCGATATGCTCAAAAATTATGGAAGCGGATATTTTCGTGATGTGGATAGTCTGACAATCGATGATAGGATAATAACGCTTTCTACCTGTACGAGCATTGATATTAAAAGATATCTTGTGCAGGCAAAGCTGGTGGATAAAAAGGGACTATATTTGAAGTAAGTATGCGTTGAAATTTATGTTTACCTGGATGAATTTATGATTTGGGTTAAAGATTTAAGTAGGGCAATTTGAGTTTATATTTTAATAATTAGTTTAAGGAAAAAAGAATGCTTATCATATATTTTATCATAATTAACTTAATAGCCTTTATCCTATATGGCTTAGACAAGAAAAAAGCCATCAAGGATAGATTTCGCATACCGGAGCGGGTGTTGATATTTGTTGCGATAATCGGTGGTGCTTTGGGTGCATTTCTTGGTATGCACATTTTTCATCACAAGACTAAAAAGAAAAAGTTCAGTATAACTGTTCCCGTATTGCTTGTGATTTGGACATTACTGATTATCTGGGGCTTTTATCAGAATCATCACATAGTTATTACAGAGTATACCTATCAAAATGAAAAGATAGGCGACGATTTGAACGGATACACGATAGTTCAGGTTTCTGACTTGCACAATCAGTATTTTGGATTTGATGAGAGCAAGCTCATAGATGAAATCAGAAAATGCAATCCTGATATAATCGTTGTGACAGGGGATGTGGTTGACTCTTCACATACAAATTATAAAAGGGCACTTAGCTTTATGAAGCAGGCTAAAGAAATCGCACCTGTTTATTACATAACAGGTAATCATGAAAAATGGCTTGAAGAAAAAAAGCCTGATAAGATAAATGCCTTCTATGAGGATATTAAAAATGAGGGTATTAATTTCATAGACAATGAGACTGTTTACATAGATGATAAATATTATCTGATAGGGCTTTCGGATGATGAGCTTGGCAGCAGAAAATTAGAGGAGCTTTCTAAAGAGCTTCCAAAGGATAAGCTTAAGATACTCCTTGCGCATGAGCCGGCATATTATGATAATTATGTGTCGTGTGGTATGGATTTGGTTGTAACGGGGCATGTGCACGGCGGACAATTTGTTGTTCCGGGTAAGGGGGGATTTGTGTCACCGGAATTTGAATTTTTCCCTAAACTTTATGAGGGTGTGCACACTTATAAAGATACTACAATGATAATAAGCAGAGGACTTGGTAACAGCGTAATTCCGTTAAGAGTTAATAATTATCCCGAGCTAGTTGTGATAAAGCTTGCAAAGTAAAATTATTAATATTTTTATAAGATGCTTGCAATTTTATTCGGACTTATTATAATGGCTAATAATCTCTTATGAATGCTTATTTAAAAGGTAACATAAGGTGATTTGTTATTATATCTGAAACTACATAAAAACATTAATATTTAGGAAAATAGGATTAATTTATGAAGGATAACAGTATATATAAAAAGGCTCTAAAGCTTGCGGTTCCCATGATGATTCAGAGCGGGATTACCAATGCGGTAGGGCTTGTAGACAATATAATGGTTGGAAGTCTCGGTACCGAGAGTATAACAGCTGTTTCCATAGCGGGACAGCTGATATTTGTATTTAACCTTGCTATATTTGGAGGTTTGTCGGGACCCGGAATCTACGGAGCACAGTACTTTGGACACGGTAATACCGAGGGTGTTAAAGGGATTTTCAGGCTGAAATTTTGGATAGGACTTTTATGCACGATAGCCGGTGTTTTGGTATTCATTTTTGCAGGAGATGCGCTTATAAGACGCTATCTTACCGGTGAAGGAAATGATATTGACCCTATGATTACACTTAAATATAGCAGACAATACCTGGATATCATGCTCATAGGATTTTTACCGTTTACGATTACGCAAGTTTATGCAGGAAGTCTTAGAGAGACCGACGAAAGTGTCAAGCCTATGGTCGCGGGTATAGCTTCTGTTTTTGTAGATGTGGTATTTAATTATCTTCTTATATACGGTAAATTCGGCTTGCCGAGACTGGAGGTAAGAGGCGCAGCCATAGCGACGGTTATAGCAAGATTTGTGGAGATGGGCGTTGTAGTTATATGGGCGCATAAAAGAAGTGATATACATACCTTCCTTAAGGGTATATATAAGACCTTAAAGGTTCCAGCAGAAATGACCAAAAAGGTTTTGGCAAAGAGCTTTCCTATATTTATAAATGAGTTCCTGTGGGCGGGCGGATTAGCTTTCCTTACACAGATTTATTCAAAGCGTGGACTTGATATAATCGCAGGACTCAATATATCAAATGCAATTTGTAACCTTTTAAATGTAGTATTTATCGCTTTGGGAAGTGCCGTTGGCATTATCATCGGACAGATGCTTGGTGCATCGGAGTATGAAAAAGCAAAGGTAAGCTCTGTTAAGCTGATGTGGTTTACGAGTGCGATATGTGTACTTTTAACAATAGTATTGGTATCTATTTCGGGAGTATTTCCGAAGATATATAATACAACGGAAGCAGTCAGAGATTACAGTACAAAATTTATAATAATAACGGCATTGTTTTTCCCGATACAGGGCTTTTTAAATACGCTTTATTTTACGCTTCGTTCCGGTGGAAAGACAGTTATCACATTTTTATTTGACAGCGGATTTTCATGGGTAGTGTCTGTTCCTGTGGCGTATATCATATGCACATTTACGGGACTTCCGATACTTTGGATATATGTAACGATACAGGCACTTGATATAATTAAAGTAGTGGTCGGATATGTACTTATCAAAAAGGGAATCTGGATAACTAATCTCGTTGGATAGCAAGAAAAGCGAACATTTGACGAGCATCATTCATCGAACCGACAGGCTGGATGGTTGAAGGAAGCGTACATTTGACGAGCATCATTCATCGAACCGACAGGCTGGATGGTTGCGGAAAGGAGACGGCTTATGAAGAATACAGAATCGGAATCACAAAATAAGCATGATAAGCTTGAGACAAAAATTGAAAAGCATCACGAACGAATAGAAGAAAAAATGGAAGAGCGCAGCAAGGAACATCGTGAGCGAAAGGAAGAACGCAGAGAACGCTATGAGGAGTACAAGGAATTTGTAGAGGAAAGACGTGAGGAGATAAATTCTCTCATGAGTCAAAAATCTCTTAAGGATATAATCAAAGGAGCATTTTCCATTAAAGCGGATACTGCCGAGCCGGAGATAATCAGAGAAAGAATATTAAGTGGCGGAAAAGTCACCGGCACCAACATGGTAATTATGATGTGTGCGATTATGATTGCATCTGTAGGACTTACGGTTAATTCGACTGCCGTAATAATCGGTGCGATGCTGGTATCCCCGCTTATGGGAAGCATACTTGCTCTTGCTTACGGTTCAGTAACGCGTAATCCGATTCTTTTAGAAAGACATGGTACAGGCTTTATACTTCAGATAGTTGTAAGTCTTCTTACCTCAACGATATATTTTTTGATAGCACCTATAACCGTAGCAACACCTGAACTTCTTGCCAGAACATCACCATCCTTTTATGATGTGCTTATAGCAACCTTCGGAGGAATAGCCGGAATAATCGGTCAGACACGTGAGGATAAGTCTAACACCGTTATACCTGGTGTGGCTATTGCAACCGCACTTATGCCGCCTATATGTACCTGCGGTTTTTCGATAGCTAACGGCAACTGGGAGATGCTAAAGGGAGCGGCTTATTTGTTCCTTATAAACTGTTACTTTATATATTCGGCGGCAGAGGTTGTGCTTGCCGTCTTGGATTTACCTGAAGCGGCAAAGCTGTCACCGGCTGAAAGAAAAAAATACAGAAGAAGAAAATACAGGACAACCTTTATAGTGCTTTTGCCTTGTATCGCATTTCTTTTTTCCATACATATGCAGGGGTAGATTTTTTTATTGATATTTCAGACAATATGTTTTATATTAATTGTATCATCTCGCCTGACGGCTCGATGTGTTTTTCGCTTTATGACGATGTACACAAGTGCACATCGTCGCAAAGCTCATTATATCAAATTTATCAGACTAGGGAGAAAAAATTATGAGTATTAGAATTGGTATTATGGGATACGGTAACTTGGGACGTGGTATCGAATGTGCGATAAAGCAAAATGATGACCTTGAGCTGGTTGCTGTATTTACAAGAAGAAATCCGGAAACAGTAAAGATACTTACAGAGGGTGTAAGCGTATGTGCGGCTGATACCGTAACCGAGTGGAAGGACAAGATTGATGTACTTATTCTCTGCGGAGGAAGTGCTACCGATCTTCCAAAGCAGACACCGGAGTATGCAAAGTATTTTAATGTTATTGACAGCTTTGATACACATGCAAGAGTTCCGGAGCATTTTGCAAATGTTGATGCATCGGCGAAAGAAGCAGGTAAGGTTGGAATAATCTCTGTAGGTTGGGATCCGGGTATGTTCTCACTCAACAGATTATATGCAAACGCAATCCTTCCTGACGGAGCAGATTATACCTTCTGGGGTAAGGGTGTAAGCCAGGGACATTCAGATGCTATAAGAAGAATCGAGGGCGTTAAGGATGCAAAGCAGTACACAATTCCTGTGGACTCTGCTCTTGAGGCTGTAAGAGCAGGCAAGAATCCTGAGCTTACTACAAGACAAAAGCATACAAGAGAATGCTTCGTTGTACTTGAAGAGGGCGCAGATGCTGCAAAGGTAGAAAATGAAATTAAGACTATGCCAAACTACTTTGCTGATTATGATACAACAGTTCACTTTATAAGTGAGGAAGAGCTTAAGGCAAATCACAGCGGTATACCACATGGAGGATTTGTTATCCGTTCAGGTAAGACAGGCTGGAATCTTGAGAACAATCATGTTATAGAATACAGCTTAAAGCTTGATTCCAATCCTGAATTTACTTCATCTGTTCTTGTTGCATATGCAAGAGCTGCATATCGTCTTAACAAGGAAGGTGTGAGCGGATGTAAGACCGTATTTGATATAGCACCGGCGTATTTAAGTCCAAAGAGCGGTGATGAGATAAGAGCTCATCTTCTCTAAAAAAATGTGACAAGGATCACGTCCTGTGACACACTTATTTTTGAAATGTATATAAAAAGGAGATTAATAACATGGAAAATTACGAAGATATTGAAAATATTATTGAACTTTTAGACAGCAAAATGGGTATTGACGGAATTAACAGGATTAATCTCCAGATGTCAGAGGATTTAGATAGTGGAGAAGTAGCAGAAAGGTATCATCATGGAAGATGTGACGTAGGAAGTCCCTGGGCTACGGGAAAAATAAAAAATGAATCCTTATGTGATATATAAGAACATGTAAGGGTGGATATGGATAAAAAATATACCCAATGTTAAATTTTTGCCCGATTTGCGTTAAATCAGCAACGAATGCTTGCAGAAATTCGCTCAGAAATCGAGTGTTTGAACGAAGTGAGTTCTCGATTTCGTGCGAATTTCAAAAGCACAAGTTGACTGATTTAGCAAATTGATGGCAAGTTAACATTGGGTATATTTTTTTAATCCATATTCACCTGTGTTATTTACCGTTAATTCATCTTACAATTCTTATCAAGACAAGGTGCAGCCTTATCAAAGGCTGGGTTAAATGCATAGAAGTTTTTGGAGTCAAGCTTATCTAAGGTAAGTCTTAAGCACTCACCGAATCTCTGGAAATGCACTATTTCCCTTGCACGAAGGAATTTGATAGGCTCATATACATCAGGATAATCCTTACAGAGACGAAGGATATTGTCGTAGGTTGTACGTGCCTTTTGTTCTGCGGCAAGGTCCTCGTAAAGGTCAGTTATAGGGTCGCCCTTACTCTGGAACTCGGTTGCAGTAAAAGGAACTCCGCCGGCAGCCTGAGGCCATATGCCAAGAGTATGGTCTATATAATACTTATCAAAGCCTGATGCCTTGATTTCTTCCATAGACAGATTCTTGGTAAGCTGATAGATAATAGTGCCGACTATTTCAAGATGTCCAAGCTCCTCAGTACCGATGTCATTTAACGTCGCCATGCACTCCTTATACGGCATGGTATATCTTTGTGACAGGTAACGCATGGAAGCTCCCATCTCTCCGTCAGGTCCGCCGTACTGACTTATAATAGCCTGAGCCAGCTTGGCATTTGTCTCCTTTATATTTACAGGACATTGCAGTCTTTTTTCATATACCCACATTAGCAGCCACACTCTCCTTCCCAAGGCCAAGGCTTATTTACCCAGTCCCAATAATTATTTACATCTACATCATATCTTGATATTGGACCATAATTACAAGTGTAATCATTTAAGGCCTTTTCACGAAGCTTTCGGTAATGATTATAAGCATCTATTCCGTCAGGACAATCAGGGTGTGTATTAAGATAAAGAGTTATATCATCCAGCATAAATGACACTTCATTTAAAAAGTCAAATAATTCGTTTTTACTCATTTTATTCATAGCTATCTCCCCCTTACTCCGCAGAATATTTTGTTTAAGCAAGGAAATGCTGTGCCTTCGCATATCGCTGTTTTTTGATTATAAAGATCCTCCCACTGCTGCATAGGGACATAAGCCATAGCAAGCGGCATAGCATTTAGATTAAGGAATTCATCAAAACATTCGTAATCTTTTTTACGCATGTTACCTGTCATGTTTTGGTTCATGTTGCATTTTGAATTTGGGCGCTGATTCATATTGCAGTTCATATTACGGTTCATGTTCTGTCCCGAACCGCAATTGTTACGTCCGTAGTTTCTAAATGAATCCAAGAATAATACCTCCGTTTTTATGAAATATTATTAAAAATTTCATAGCTTTATTTGATTTATTTTATGTAGTTCGTGCCTATGGTGTTACCGAAATAATTAAAATCTTTTCAGTGATGTATTGTTATTTTTGCCAAACTACTTTATACTATGAATTGTTTTATGATTAATAATAAGGTGAAAGAAAAATGAGAAACGAACTGATATGCGCAGGAGAAAAAACCTATTATTACGCCGGACTTTATAAAATAGGTTTATATAAATTAGATGAAACCAACGTGTGTCTTATAGACGCAGGTATTGATGATGAAATTGCCGTAAAGCTTGACAGGCTTATCGAAGAAAAGGGCTGGAAGGTAAGTCTTATTATCAATACTCATTATCATGCAGACCATTGTGGCGGTAATTATTATTTTCAACAAAAATATAATTGTAAAATATATGCCAGTAAGATGAATGCTGCGCTTATATCCAATTATGATATATGTCCTGCAATCGTATGGGGTGCAACTCCGCTTACCGTACTTTTGGATCATTATTATTATACCAAGTCCACTGAGGCGGAGGATATAGAAGGAAAAGAACTTCCTGAGAGACTTTCTCTTATAGAGCTTCCGGGACATGCCATATCCATGCTGGGTGTAAGAACAGATGATGATGTTATATTTTTGGGAGATGCACTTGTAGGTGTAGATACGCTGAAAAAAGAAAAGATAACCTATATCTATGAGATAGGTGATTATCTTTCAAGTCTCGATAAGGTTGAAAAGCTTAGTGCAAAGCTTTTTATACCATATCATTCGGAGCCTGTAAGGGACATAAGAGAGCTCGTGCGTATAAATCGGGAAAATGTAATGAACAACCTTAAGAGAATAAAGGCGATATGTAAAACGCCAAGACACTTTGATGATATAGTAAGAGAATTTTTTAATGATGTTGATATGGAGCTTACCCTTTATAAATACAATGTTAAGGGCGGTATAATAAAAACCTATCTTACGTATCTGCACAATACCGGTCAGATGGAAACCGAATGTATGGATAATTATCTGATGTGGCAGACTATAGGAAAATAATTTAATAAAAAATAGATTAATACTAAAATACATATAATGAAAAAATAATATATTATCCGGTTATAAATATGATTAGACTGTTGGTAGAATATATTATCTGAGGACTTATAAGATGAAATCAAAACATGCTCGAAAGAACCTGATAAAGTGGATAATAATACTTGCGCTCTTAGCATTTGGCTTCATTAAGAACAGGGAGTTTATGCATGAGGCATTTATTGAGGTTAAGGATACTCCGAAAAAAGTTTTGCTTATGTGTTTTATCCTTGCCAATTTATACTTTGTTGCAGAGGGTGCAATTATAAGCAGTATGACACATAAGGATGGTAAAAGAACCATATCCTTATGGGAGGGTATAAGCTGCACATATATGTGTGCCTTTTATAGACTTGCCACGCTTGGCAGCGGAAACGGTATAGCACAGGTTTATTATTATACTACAAAAGGTATAGATGCAAGTGAAGGAACAGGTATGGCGATTACGCAATATACCTTTCAAAAAATCACTATAGGCATAATGGGTATTATTTCCTTTATTTTACTTATATTAAGGGGTAATAAAGGGCTTTTCAAATACTCATGGTTCATGCTGGCGGGTGTTTTGGTTATAAGTGTTATATGTCTATTTTTATTTATCATTACGGTATCAAAAACTATATCAAAATTTGTCGTTGCAATTGCAAGAAAGATAGTAAAAAAGGAAAGTAAATTTAATAAAAAAATAGATAGGATGGAGGCTGCCATAAATGCTCTTCAGACACAGGGAAGGATAACCTGGCATAATAAAAAATTATTTGTGACGGTTGTGGTTCTTGATGTATTGAAGTTTACATGCTGGTATCTGATACCGGGAGTGCTTTTTTCCAAAAACTTTGGACTGAATCCTTTTATGTGCATGTCGCTTATGGCAGTTTGCAATATGCTTGGATGTGTAATGATTGCCCCTTCGGGTATAGGAACTCTTGATTTTGTGTTTGCACTTTTATTTAAAACTGTTGTTAGAAGTGGAAAGGCTATAGCTGCTGCCATAGTTTTGTATAGATTTTTTACATGGGTTGTACCTTTTGTCATAGGTCTTATACCTGCAGCTTTTATCAATGGAAAAAGAGAAAAAAGTGAATCAAATTTGAAGGATAATTAATCATTTAAATATTTGTTACGAATGGTTTGGGATGTAAGGAGGTTTGCCTTTTGGATAAGTGGATTGTTCTTGGAATCAAAAAAACCAAAGATGAAAATGAAATAAAAAATGCCTATAGAAAAAAACTTGGCAGTGTAAATCCCGAGGATGATCCCGAAGGCTTTATGGAGCTTAGAAAGGCATATGAGGATGCAATATTTGAGATAAATCATGATGATAAAGAAAACGATGAAGAAGGCGGCTTAGATTCGGCTAATATCAAAGATGAGCTTACAAAAAAGATAAGCGCTATATATCATAATTTTCAAAGACGTATCAATCCAGATGAGTGGTCAGCACTTTTTGAAACAGATGATTTTGTCTCACTTGAAACGAGTGAAGAAGCAATGAATAAGCTTCTTTCTTTTTTAATGGATAATTACAGACTTCCTATGGAAGTATGGGAGCTTATAGTCCGTGAGTTTGATATAGAAGCAAACAGAAGTGAATTCGAAAAAAAGTATCCTACTGATTTCGTGGATTTTGTAGTGGATTCGGCACATTACAGAACATATGTAAATTATAATCTTTTTTATCCTGAGAGTGATTTTGATAATGTTGATGAATTCATAAAGCTATATTTTGATTTAAGGTCCTATTTGAGAAATCAGAATATGACAGAAGATGAAATTGAAAAACAAAAGGCTCTCATAGAAGCTATTGATGAGCTTGGCGTAGGTCATCCTTATTTGGATATAAATAAGCTTTTTAATGAGTTAAATATTATAAGGGTAATCGGCAAGGCTGATGATAAAGAGTATAAAAGAGAATGTGAAAAAAGACTGGATATTGCCGAAGAAATATTGAGTGAAAATCCATCAGATTTTTATCTTAATGTATTTTGTGGTGATTTGGCTTTAGATGCAGGTAATCTTGAAAAAGCAAAGGAATATTATGAAAAACTTTATATTGATAATAAAAAAGATTATCTGGCTTCACATAAGCTTGCCGGAGTTTTATTTGATCTTGGCAAATATAAGGAAGCTCAGGAAATATATATAGATTTGCTGGATGCAAATGAGAGTGATTATATAGCCCATAACGGTATGACTGAGTGCAATAAAAAACTTATCGAAATATTGAATGAAAAGATAAAAGATAATCCGGATAATGATGAATATAAATTGGAAATCTCATGGAGTTATTACAGAGTATCGGATTTTAAAAATGCTATAGATATGCTTACCTCATTTAAACCAAAAGAGGATAAGATTTACGCTTATTATAATATCCTTGGAAGAAGTTATTTTTATGAAAAGGATTATGAACATTCCATATTCTGTTTTGAAGCATGGAAGGATGCAGCGGACAAATTAAAAAGTATTGATGATGATAAACTGAGTGAAGAACTTATAAAGGAAAAGAAAAGATTTCCATATGCATGCTACTGGATGGGTTCGTGCTATGCCCAGATGAAAGAGTATGATAAGGCAAAGGAGTATCTTAATATAGCTATATCTATTGATCATCCGGAGATCAAGTTTTCCTATGAGGTTTTATGCAAGATAGAATTTGAATTGAGAAATTATGAGGAATGCATCGAGATAGCAAAAGAAATATTAGCAGGATTTGGTAACAATTATTTTGCTTATATTTATATGGCAAAGTCCTTTTATGAACTGGATGAACTAAACAGTACAATTGATACCTGTGAGCAGATTATAAAATTATATCCTTATTATTACGAAGCATACAAATTGGAAATGGAACTTTACGAATATGTTGAGCAGTATGAGGATATCAAATATACTATTGAAAGATATGATGCAACCGGCGCAAAGAGCGATCAGATAGACTACTTTAAGGCATGGTGGCTCGGAGTACGAGAAGAAAAGTTTGATGAGTCAAATGAAATTCTTTTTGATATACTTGAAAAGAAATATAAACATGAAAATTCAGACATGGATGATTATAACAATACATATTGGCTGTTAACCAGAAATTTTGAAAAGACAGGCAATGAAGAAAAGGCAGTTTATTATTATGAAGAGGTTCTTAAGGAAGAACCTGATGATATATTTTTCTTAAACAAACTTGGAGATAACAGTCATATTTTAGACGATTTTGAGAAAGCTGTTAAATGTTATGGGAAAGTTTTGGAACTTTCTAAAAATCAGAGAAACAGACTGCATGCATATATGGGTAAGGCTGCTTCACTTTCATGCATGGGCAGATATGAGGAAAGCATAAAGGTGTATGAAAACTGCCAAGCTGAATTTGGTTATGAAGTTGACACAGGTTATCTCATTGACTATGCAGAGCTTATGATAAGAATGAATAATTTCGCCGGATGTGAAAAACTTCTTCTGGATTGTATAGATAAAATAAAGGATGATGGTCGGCTTCAGTCATGTATAGGTAATTTATGCTGCTTTTACGGAAATGAAGGGTATATAGATAAGGCACGTGAAATGTTTGAACTTGCCATAAAGCATATGCCGGAGGATGCACTCATATATAGATCTATGGGTAATATATATCTTGAACATGGTATGTATGAAGAGGCAAAGAAATTGTTTCTTGAAGGGCTTGAAATAGATAAAGATAATAATGCATTTATATGTCAGACATTGCTTATCGCCATAGGAAAAAGTGATGATGTATTTAAGGATGAATACAAAATATACAGAGATATAGCTATGGAACAATGTGAAGATGCGGATAGTACGTGGTCATTTACAAGATGTTCGGAGATGTACAGAGGCTTGAAGGATTATCAAAAGGCGCTTGAGTCGATTGAAAAGGCTCTAAATTATAAGAGAACGCCGCTTGATTGTTTTATCCAAAGTGCAGATGCGTGGGATGAAAAGGGAAATGTATATCTTGAAATGGGTGATTTTGAAAATGCACTTATATGTTATAAGAAGGCAGTAGAGTTATTTGGGCATTATAATCTTTATGATGATAAGGTCAAAAAGGTTATGGAGCTTATAGAAAATAATTGAGATAAAATTCTAATTAATTTAAATAAATTATTGACAAATTAATTACATGAGAGTATATTAAACATATGAACAATCGTTCATATGTTTAATTTTTTGTTTAGGAGGTTACCATGAAAGCAGATGAAAAGCATGAAGCCTGCTGCGATGTGACAGAGGTGCACAACAGCATAGTTGATGCGGTATCTATGGATATGCCGGAGGAAGAAGCTTTATATGATCTAGCAGAGCTTTTTAAGGTGTTTGGAGATACCACGAGGATAAAGATTCTTTATACTTTATTTGAGGCTGAAATGTGCGTGTGCGATATAGCCGAGATATTAAATATGACGCAGTCGGCGATTTCGCATCAGCTAAAGATTCTAAAAAATGCCAAGCTTGTAAAAAACAGGCGTGACGGAAAACAGATTATATATGCTCTTGATGATGAGCATGTTGGAAGTATTATAAAAATGGGTATAGAACATATATCAGAATGAAACAAATAATTAAAGTAAAATTAATAATCAGAAAGGAAGAATAATTATGAAAAAGAGATTTGATTTAATTGACCTTGATTGCGCAAACTGTGCAGCTAAGATGGAGGAAGCTATTAAAAAGATTGAGGGAGTAGAGGATGCTACTGTAAGCTTTATGGCACAAAAGCTTACAATTGAAGCTCAGGATGATAAGTTTGATAAGATTATGAAGCAGGTTGTTAAGGCGATTAAAAAGGTTGAACCTGACTGTGAGGTAGTGCTTTAAAAATAGCCGTAATTATTGAAAAAATTTTTTATATGTATAAGGACTATTTATTGATTTTAAAATCGGTATGGTTTTTTAACATTATAAATGAAAGGTCATGAAGATATGAACAAGAAGCAAAAAAGAACTTTAAGAAATATAATAATAAGCATAATATTAATGGTCATAATAAGTATTATATTTAAGGTGATTGAAGGCCCGATTGATGAATTGCCGGGTTATGCCGTAAGACTTATTAAGACGGCAGCATATCTTGTGCCATATCTTATAGTCGGTTTAAAGGTACTTAAAAAGGCCGGTAGAAATATATTAAACGGACGTGTATTTGATGAGAACTTTCTCATGACACTTGCTACTATCGGTGCATTTGCCCTGGGTGAATATACTGAAGCGGCAGCAGTTATGATTTTCTACCAGATAGGAGAGCTGTTTGAAAATATCGCCGTAAATAAATCAAGAACTGCCATAACTTCATTGGTCAAGCTTCGTCCTGATTATGCCAATATTGAAAAGGATGGGGAACTTGAAAAGGTTGATCCGGAGGAAGTTAAGGTAGATGATGTTATCGTTGTACTTGCAGGAGAAAAGATACCTCTTGACGGAGTGATTATAGAGGGAGAGAGCTATGTTAATACATCCGCATTGACCGGTGAATCTGTTCCAAGAAGAGTAACCGAGGGTGAAGAGATACTAAGCGGATGTATAAATGAACAGGGAAGATTAAGAATTAAGGTTACTAAAGAATTCGGTGAATCTACGGTTGCTAAAATTCTTGATATGGTTGAAAATGCCAGCACCAGAAAGTCGCGTCAGGAAAGCTTTATAACCAGATTTGCAAAATACTATACGCCGTTTGTAGTTTTTGCTGCTGTTGTAGTAGCATTTTTGCCACCGCTTATACTAGGTCAAAGCTTTACTACGTGGATTGGAAGAGCACTTATATTCCTTGTTATTAGCTGCCCTTGCGCTTTGGTTATTTCAGTACCGCTTAGTTTCTTTGGAGGAATAGGTGCTGCAACTAATCACGGTATATTGGTTAAGGGAAGCAATTATCTTGAGGCAATCGCCAAAGCAGATACAATTGTTTTCGATAAAACAGGAACCTTAACTAAAGGTGTTTTTGCGGTAAATGAGATTGTGACAGATGATGATATAAGTGAAGATGAACTTCTTTCACTTGCTGCTCATGCAGAAAGCTATTCCAATCATCCTATAGGAATATCCATTAAAGAGGAGTTTGAAAAAAGAGGCGGCGTAATTGATAACGAAAAAATAAAAAATTCTAATGAAATTGCAGGAAAAGGTATTGAACTTACGCTGATAGGTGGTAATATAGTATATGTAGGTAATAAGAAATTATTATCGGATATGGGTGTTAAGCCAATTGAGAAAAAACCAAATAGTTATGGAACGGTTGTATACGTAGCAAAAAAAGAAAAATGCCTTGGCTTTATTACTATTTCAGATACTGTAAAAGAGGATGCTAAAGCTGCTATTGAAAGGCTTAAGTCACAGGGTATAGCTAATGCAGTTATGCTTACCGGTGACAGAAAAGAAACTGCTGATGCAGTTGCCGGCGAGCTTGGAATCGATACTGTCTACAGTGAGCTCCTTCCGGCAGATAAGCTTAGTAAGCTTGAAGCTATCATGAAAGATGAGAAGGATAAAGACAAAGAAGCAAAGGTTATATTTGTAGGAGATGGAATAAATGATGCTCCATCACTTATAAGAGCAGATGTTGGAGTTGCCATGGGAGCACTAGGACAGGACGCAGCTATTGAGGCAGCAGATATTGTGCTTATGGATGACAATCCAAAGAAGATTGCAACGGTAAATATTATTGGAAAAAAGACTCTACGAATTGTTTTGGAAAATATTGTATTTGCCCTTGGAGTAAAGCTTCTTGCCATGGTGCTTGGTGTGCTTGGCATAGCAGGTATGTGGTTTGCCGTATTTGCAGATGTTGGAGTTTCGGTTATTGCAATTCTTAATTCTATGCGTATGCTTCGTTTCCATGAGTGAACAGCGTAGGAGATACATATGAAATTTGCACATATAGCTGATGTGCATCTTGGTGCTAAGCCTGATGCGGATAAAGCCTGGGGAAAAGTAAGAGAAAAAGAAATATATGAAACATTTACTTCTTTTATAGATTATCTTGAACTAAATCCTGTAGATTTTTTGTTCATTTCGGGAGATTTATTTGATCATGTTCCCACTGAAGATGAGATTTATTCTGTAGACAAAATTCTCTTAAAATTAAAAGAAACCAATATTATATATGTTACCGGAGAGGCGGATTATCTTAAAAAGGATTCGCCTTTGTGGCATTATAAATTCATGTCCAATGTTTATCTTTTAAACGGAGATGATTTTAACAGGGCAGGTAATACTGAGGAATTAGATGGTAAAAGAACGGAATATGCAGAAAAAATAATTGACTGCGTTCATTTTGAAAAATATAAGCTTGATATATATGGTGTATGTCAATACAATCCCGAAAATGAAAGAAATGATTTTGATTCCATACATATATCACATCCTGAGTATATAAATATATTACTTATACATGCCGGTGGAGAGAAGGTTGAGCCTTTTGAATGGGATGATATCGGAACTCTCAAAAGGTTTGATTATGTTGCTTTGGGACATAAGCATAATTTTATTGAAAAGAAAGAATACAAAAGCTACTATCCCGGAAGTCTGGAGCCGCTTGATATAGAGGAAACCGGACCACACGGATATATAAAAGGTTATGTTGATAAAAGCCTTATGTCAGCCAAGCTTGTACCATTTTCCACGAGAGAGTATGTAAAAATTGATATTGATGTTGATGAGACTACTATCAACTCAAAACTCGTTAATCAGATAGCACTTTTGTGTGCAGATAAACCGGAGAACATTTATCAGATTAATCTTAAGCGTGGCAACAAATGCTTTGAGGATTTCGATTTAAGTGAGATAAAGACAAGATATAAGGTGGTTTCGGTTTCGGGAGAAAAGGGAGTAGAGATAAATCCTAAACTTTTGATGCGCCACAATATGGAAAATGCATTGGGAGAAAGACTGAAAAAGATTGATGAAAGCGGAAGTGTATACAGAGACGAAGCTGAGGAAATATATTCGCTCAAGATGGTTACGGCACTTTGGGGTATCGATAATCTTAATCTTGTAATGATGGCCGCAGACAGCGGAGCCGCAGAGTACGCTAACAGATATGTAAGAAATAATATTAAAGATGAAATTACTTATATGCGTGATCAGACCGGAAAGCTTCTGGAAAAGAAAGAGGATATAAAAAATAAACTTCAAAGGTATAAGAACAGAACCGGTGAAATTAATACTACCAATGAAAAGATAAGAGACTATAATTTAAAGATTTCAGAGATTGAATTTAAGGATAAGTATGTTGACGGAAATTATGAGAGAAAAAGGCTCAATGTGATTCTTTGGTGTGTATTTCCGATTTTGCTATGCCTGGCTTTATATGTTGCTGTTGCATTTTTTCCATCAGTAATATACGGGGTTGAAAAAAGAATATATAAACTTATTTTGATAGTCATCATGATATCTATATTAATTGCATACGGTGCTTATAAATTATATAATATAACACAGCACAATAAAAAGATTAAAAAACATTCAGAATACAGAAACAGAATTGACATAATTGAAAAAGAAAGAGAAAAGCTAATATTTAAATTATCAGAATATGAGATTGATAATGAAAAGCATAAGTTCTTTGAAGATGAAGAAAAAAAGGTAAATGAAAAGCTGGAGGATATAGAAAGGAAATACAAGGTATACAGCTTGATTTTGGATTAGATAAAGAAAGGAAAACTATATGAACATATTTGGAATTCTTATTCCTAAGCAGATGCTTACATACTTATATGCAGATGATACACTTGATATCGCTGTAAATGAACTTTTAGAGAGCGGTTATACTGCAGTTCCGGTAATTGACAGAGACGGTATATATCTTGGAGTAGTAAGCGAGGGCGATTTCCTTAAGATGGTTATGGAATGCGGAAGAGATAAGCTTGGTGAGCATAAGGTAGAGGAGATAATCAGTAAGGACAAGGAAGCATTTATAATTAACACAGTTTCAAAAGATGAGATTATGGAGAAGATACTTGATAGAAACTTTTTATCTATAGTCGATGACAGAAAGTGTTTTGTTGGAATTATAACAAGAAAGAGTATTATTAAATATCTCAGTAATTCGTAGGTTAAGGTGACAATAATAAATATTTTCAGATATTTTTTGGCAAATGATAAAAAAATGCTAAAAATGGGTAGAATTAAATTAGGCAAACTGCCGAAATTACAAGCATTTCAATAAAATGTCTTACAATTTTGGACCAAATTTGTTATTATTTAATTCGTGGAGATACTTTCTCAAGTATATAAGAGTATCCATACGAAATAGGAGGACGCAATGTTTGATATTGGAGACTATATCGTTTATGGACATAACGGTATATGCCGCGTATTAGATATTACTCATCCGGATATTTCAGGAGTCGATACTGACAGATTGTATTACGTACTTATGCCTGAGAAGACTAAAGGAAGTAGGCTATTCTGCCCGGCAGATGACGACAAAATTTCGATTAGACGGGTTGTCAGTGCTGAAGAAGCAAAGAGGATAATCCGTGAGTCAAAGGATATCGAGCCTTTGGAAATTGACAATGACAGAATGAGAGATGCCAGTTATAAGAATGCTATTAAAAGCAGTGATTTAGTGCAGTGGGTAAAAGTTATCAAGACTCTTTTGATTAGAAAGAAAGAGCGCGAGGACGCGGGAAAGAAGATAACTGCGACAGATGAGAGATATTTGAAACTGGCAGAGGAAGGCTTATATTCTGAGCTTGCATTAGCTACAGGTCGTGACAAGGAAGAAATCCAGGAGATAATACTAAGTAATTGCGGCTGATGTTTTTAAACGATGAACAAAACAATGATCCCATATGAAGAAATTCATATGGGATTTTGTTTTTAATTCACAGAGCCACCGAAAGGAATATTTAAATTTTCTTTCCATTTAAATTTGTTTTAAATTAAGGTATAATTAAGGTTGAGGTTTTACAATCAAAATTAGGAATATGATATTAGATTTAAAATAAGATTAAAAATTGATTATTTAAAAGGAGATGTATTATGAAATTACTTTTAGCAGAAGATGAGGTTGATATGTCTGAAGCACTTGTGGATATACTGACCTTTCACAAATATATAGTGGATGCGGTTTATGACGGACAGGATGCACTTGATTATGCAAGACTCGGAAATTATGATGGAATCATTCTCGATATAATGATGCCCAAAAAGGATGGTCTTACCGTGCTTAAGGAATTAAGGAGTTCCGGCAGTCAGGTTCCTGTACTTATGCTAACAGCCAAGTCTGAGATAGAAGATAAGGTTGCAGGTCTTGATTTAGGCGCGGATGATTATCTTGCCAAGCCATTTGTAATGGATGAGCTTTTAGCGAGACTTAGGGCTATGTTAAGAAGAAGAGAAAAGACTATCTCAAGTGAGCTCACATGTGGAAATGTATCCCTTAACCAGCAGACCTTTGAATTGAAGACGGATAAGGATGCTATCATACTTCCGAAGCTTGAATTTCAGGTTATGGAGATGTTTATGCTCAATCAGGAAATGTACATTTCAGCGGATAATATATTGGAGAAGGTATGGGGCTATGATACCGATGCCGAGATAAGTACAGTTTGGGTATATATTTCATATCTAAGAAAAAAATTAAGCCAGCTTAAAGCAGATATTGAGATACAGGCCAAGAGAAATATCGGTTACAGATTGGAGAAGATTTAATGGTAAAAACACTTCAGAAAAAATTTATATTTGCATCCATGATTGCGATAACAATACTTATTGTTATACTGCTTGGAACCGTAAATGTTGTAAATATAATAAGACTAAATAATCATAATGAAAATCTTATGGATATGCTCTCCGGCGGCGACAGGATATTTATGAACGAAGATTTTGAAGGAAAACCCGAGGACTTTAATCCGGGAGACTTAAATTCCGGAGAATTTAATCCCGGAAATTTAAATCCTGAAAATTCAAATCCTGAAGAGTTTAATCCCGGAGGATTTAATCCTGAAGATTCAAATTCCAAAGAATTTGATCCCCAAGATTTAGATTCTGAAAACTTAAATCCTGACGAACTTAATTCTGAAAAAAAAGCAACTCAATCGAATACGGAAACAGATGATGTCGATGAAGATGATATCGAAGCAGATGATATTGAAAAAGATGGTATTGAAGAAGATGGTATTGAAGAAGATGGTATCGAAGCAGATGATATTGAAGCAGATGATGTCGATGAAGATGATATCGAAGCAGATGATATTAAAGCAGATGATGTCGATGAAGATGATATCGAAGCAGATGATATTGAAGCAGATAATGCAAATGACAGATATGATTTTAATCAGAATCGTTCAGATAATAACAGGAAGAATTTCAGGCTTTTTGATCCGGTATTAAATGAGGATGACCGACTCTCTGCAGTGTATTTTGTAGTAAGGCTTGATGATAATAATGAGGTTATATTTTCTGATTTGAGCAAAATATCAACAGTTGATGAAGAGGCTGCTTCAGAATATGCAAAAAAGGTTATAGAAGAAGGAAAAGAAAAGGGAAAGCTGGATGATTTTAAATATGTTGTTTCGGATTCTCCGGACGGACATGGTAAGACCATTGTATTTCTTGATATAAAGTCTGAATCGCAGTCGATACTTGCTGTTGCAGTTGTTTCAGTGGGTATAGGAGTGCTTTGCTGGATAAGCATGCTGCTTTTGATAATAGCTTTATCAAAAAAAGCAATAAGGCCGATAGCAGCAAATATAGAAAGACAAAAACAGTTTATAACAGATGCAGGTCATGAGATAAAGACACCACTTGCCATAATTCTTGCCAATACAGAGGCTATGGAACTTCACAACGGAGAAAGTAAGTGGAGTAAAAATATAAGAAAGCAAACTACAAGACTGAGTGAGCTTATGCAAAGAATGTTGTCCCTTGCAAAAATGGATGAAGGAACAGCTAAGCTTAAATTTGAGGACCTTGACATAACAAAGATAGTCAATGATTCAGTTAGCTCATTTAAAGAGTCTGCCAAGCAAAAAAATGTTACCATAGAAAAAGATATAGAGGAAAATGTGATCTGCAAAGTTGATAAGGAAAGCGTAACGCAACTTATAAACATTCTTACAGATAATGCCGTTAAATATGCAGATGAGGACTCAATCATAAATGTAAAGCTTAAAAAACATGATAAGCATATGAAATTATCCATATCAAATACATGCTCAAATCTACCTGATGTACCTCCTGAAAAAATGTTTGACAGATTCTACAAAGGAGATAGCGCAAGAACGCAAAAAAGTGGGGGCTTTGGAATTGGCCTCTCCGTAGCACAGGCAGTAGCCGAATCACACAAGGGTACCATAAAAGCAACCTATCCTACCGAAAACACCATCAAATTCGATGTGGAAATATAACCCTCCTTGTCCACCAAATTCCGGTTTGTCGGGGCAAGAGTCGGCAGGATATAGAGGGTGTAACTGCCGGAGTTAGTTCCCTTAAGGTGCTTATCATATATATGGTCTTCGAAGGACACGCTTTCGCTCCGTTATCAACGCAGGCTCACTAACCTCAATATAATTTCAGAAAAAAGGGATATGACGCTTTTTTGCATGAATGCAAAAGCTTCAAATCCCTTTTTCTTCATTATATTTCGC
>JAFUGL010000063.1 GCA_017469405.1 Lachnospiraceae bacterium
ATTTTGTCAACAAGAAAGATGATACAGAATCAGGGAGAAGAAGGCAATAAAAAAACGTGCTGCATTTCACAGCACATTTGGATAGATAAAAAAACGAAACTCTGATTTTAATTTGAGGGAAATTTGCAAGCGGAGAGAAATTCAATTCGCCGCGTGACAGAATGTAGATATAAGCAAAGTATCCGGAAGGACGGATTATAGACCGGATGGAAAAATTGAAGGTTATTCTTCTCAATATGTAAATAAAAAGTATATTTATGACGAAAATGGAAATTTGACATATTCCTCGATTAATGAATATGGGAATGAATTTGAAACATGGTATACATATGACAATGAGAATCATGTTATAAAGAAAGAAGAACGAGAGGTTCGTAGGTTTGATAATGGCGATAGAATTGATTCGAAAACAACAGAATATATCTATCAAAATGGTATGTTAATAAAAGAAATAAAGCATAATGATGATAATGATTATTCTACTGAGAAAGTTTACGAGTATAATGATGGATTGCTTATAAATGATAGTGATAACGATGCTGATGGAATAAGTCATGGAAAAAATGTGTACACTTATTATCCATCAGGATTTATGGAAAGTTGTAGCTACTATAATTATAAAGGGAAATTAGATTCAATCAGTTATTATTATGAGTCTGGTTTATTATCTTCATATCAAAGTTTTGTTCACACAGACTTTTTTGATTATGAGACCAACGAATACAAGATGTACTGTGATAAGCTTGAAAACTATGAATATGACATGAATAATAGATTAATTTATCATAAGAGAACATCTTTTGATGTATCAGGTAATATTGAGTATTGGGCGGTAGAAGAAATTATAGATGTTCCTGGCAGTGTAATGAAAGAATGCCAGGATATGGAGGATAGTAGTGATGCTCATGAAAAACTAATTAATTATTTAAGACAGAGAAGTAAAATTAATTAGATAATAATTGTCTAAATTAAACAAAATCAAAAAAAGGACACCTTTGTACCACAAAGTCCACAAAACGGGACACCCGCTCGGACTTTTTTTGTGTTATCGTGATGTATGAGAGATACATTTACAATAGTATTATCACAATAAATCTTTACAAAAAGGAAGGGTGTCATATGAGAGGGAACAGAGAATATAAAAACGATGTGTTCTGCATGCTTTTAGAGGAGCCGGAAAACGCGTTGCAGGTATACAACGCTCTTAACGGATCGGATTACGAGGATAAAAGCCTTGTAAAAATGAAGGCGATCGAGGGAGGCATAGCCTTGTCGGTTAAGAATGACGCATCTTTTATAGTTGGTTCGGAGATTAATATGTATGAACATCAGTCGAGTTATAATCCAAATATGCCTTTAAGACACCTCTTCTACATATCGGATATTCTGGAGGAAATGACCAGGGGGAGAGATCTGTACAGCAGGAAAAAAATAAATATCCCTTTGCCGCATTTTGTGGTATTCTATAATGGGATGGAAAAAAGGCCGGCACAAGAGACTTTAAGACTCTCGGAACTGTTCGAGAAGCATACTGATGAACCTGAGCTTGAGCTGATATGTACGGTGTATAATATCAACCCCGATTATGGGGAGGAAATTTTGAAGAAATGCGGAATCCTCAACGAATATACGATGTTTGTTGAGACGATAAGAGAAGGGCTGGTGACAGGTTCAAGCTTAGAGGATGCAATCAACAATGCAATAGACATTTGTCTTGAAAAGGGGATCCTAAAGGATCTTCTCCTAAAAAGACGCGATGAGGTAACCAGGATAACCATGATTGATATGACATTTGAGACCCGGGAAAAGCTGATACGACAGGAGAGCTATGAAGATGGAATAGAGCAGGGGATAGAGCAGGGGATAGAGCAGGTCATTGTCCATATGCTTAAAAGAGGAAAGACATCTTCTGAGGTAGCTGAGCTTTGCGGTTATTCTGAGGAGTTTGTAAGAGAAGCAGAGAAGAGACATAAAACAGAAGAATGATTAAGGATTCATAAAAAGGCTACCGCCAAGATGACGGCAGCCTTTTAAATTTTATGATATATTCGCTGAACGATTCTGACAGGGTTTCTTGTTGTTAATCAGACCGTATTAGTATAAAATAAAGACAAGTGATTGCGGTTAAGTGTCCGGAGGAGCATACATTATTTACCAGACCGAGACGATTTGGCAAGACGCTCGCTCTTTCTATGTTGAGAACCTTTTTCGAATTGGAATACGATCGTGATGGTAATATAGCAGGAAACAGAGTAACGAAGAAGCTTACCAGCCAGAAGGCACTGCTTGAAGGATTCCATACCTCGATTGTTAAAAGATCATATTAAATGCTGTTATTCTCATTGATGTGTATGAAGAAAAATGGTATATAATAACTGAGCGTGTTCCTCCGCTATATTGGGTGGGGGAGCACTCTTTTTATATATAAGTAAAATTTTACTTAAAATCTCGCGTAAAATATTTGATACCCTTATATATATGAGCGAGGTGACAAGTATGGCAACTATAAGTCCGGTTTCAGATTTAAGAGATTATAATAAGGTATTGAATAAGGTCAATTATGGGACCCCAGTGTACCTTACAGTAAATGGCAGGGGTAAATACACTATCCGTGACATTGAGGAAGACGAAGAGTTCGAGAAAACAAAGGCGATGATAAAGCTTATGTGTGAACTTAATAAAGGCCGTATGTCCGGAGAGAAAGAGGGTTATATCTCTGCATTGGAAGCAAGGGAGATGACTCGTAGAAACAGAGCATGAACACATATGAAGTAAAGTATTCAAGACAAGCAATAGCTGACATAAACAGTGTATATGATGATGTCTATGATGTCTATGAGGCATCAAGGGATGACGATGTA
>JAFUGL010000064.1 GCA_017469405.1 Lachnospiraceae bacterium
CATACGCAGGCTGGGTTGCTCCCATTCCCTGCATTCCTGTCTGTCCATACGCAGGCTGGGTTGCTCCCATTCCTTGCATTCCTGTCTGTCCAAATTGTCCGGGCTGAACTCCCGGCTGACTATATGCAGGCTGTGTTACTCCCATCCCCTGCATTCCTGTCTGTCCAAATTGTCCGGGCTGAGCTCCCGACTGACCATATGCCGGCTGTGTTGCTCCGACATTTTGCATTCCACTTTGTCCAAACTGTCCGGACTGAACTACCGGCTGACTATATGCCGGCTGAGTTTCTCCTATATCCTGCACCCCACTCTGTCCTTCCGGCTGACTATATGCCGGCTGTGTTTCTCCTATATCCTGCATCCCACTCTGTCCGACCTGATCCGGTTGTGATCCCGTCTGACCATATGCAGGCTGTGTTACTCCTATATCATCTAAATTCATTATATCTCCTCCTATATAATCTTACGATTATTTCTTACACACCCAATACTTATACAAACACTTTTAAAATATACTACTCATCTTTACTTTCTATATATTTATTAAGTGTCTCCACAACAGTATTTAAATTATATGGTTTAGCTATGTAATCATCCAGCTTATTTTCAAGAATTCTCTCCTTATCCCCAAACATTGCTCTGGCTGTTACAGCTATGATAGGAAGTCTCTTTTTATGTTCTCTTTGTTCAATATCACGGATCTCCTGAGTAGCAGCTATACCATCCATAACAGGCATCTGAACATCAAAGAGTGCGGCATCATATTCTTTCTGCTTAAACAATTCAACAGCTTTTTCTCCATTTTCAGCGATGTCATACGAAAATCCTGCCATACCGAGAAGCTTTCCGATAACCTGCTGGTTAACAGGTTCATCTTCAGCAACCAGAATTCTTGCCTTACTATGAGCATTTATTGAGAATATAGCAGCATCATCTTTTTTCTCATCGTCTTTTTTCTGTGCCTCAACTTCAGCTGCCTTAACAACCTTTAAAGGAATCTCTGCAATAAATGTCGAACCTATTCCTTCTTTACTTTGAACTGTAATGGTACCACCCATAAGCTCAGCAATCTGTTTTGAAATAACAAGTCCAAGACCTGAACCGCCATACTTTCTTGTATCAGATGCATCCACCTGTGAGAATCGGATAAAGAGCTTATCCATATCCTTCTCCGAAATACCGATTCCGGAATCCGCAACTGCAATTCTCATATTTATAGATTCTTTATCAGTATCAATGGATGCAACTTTTACTCTGACGCTTCCTTCGGAAGTGAACTTAAGTGCATTTGATAAAAGACAATTAAGTATCTGTTGAATTCTCTGTCCGTCACCCTTAACAAGCTTAGGAATATTGTTTCCAAATGTACAGTCAAGGTCAAGTCCCTTATTGGTTGCAAGAGGTACCTGAGCTGCAACGGTTTCTTCAATTGCACTTTTAACATCAAATATTTCTTCCTTGAGGTTATACTTACCTGCCTCAAGCTTGCTTATATCAAGTATGTCATTTATTAATCTAAGGAGTGTATCAGCACAATTCTTTGCTGTTGTAAGGTTGTCTCTGTAATCTGCCTGAAGATCATCAGCCATAAGTGTAAGCTGAAGCATACCAAGGATACCATTGATAGGTGTTCTTATCTCGTGACTCATATTGGCAAGGAACTCTGCCTGAGTCTTGTATGCTGCATTTGCATCTTCTATGGCTTTGGAAAGCTGATTTTCAGTTTCCTTCTGCTCAGTCACATCAATAACAACCATGTTTATGTAATCAGCCTCTGACTTATACATAACAGTATTAAATACCTTGCCAAGCTTTTCCATGGTTATCTCAACATCCATGAAATCGCCTTCTCTTGTTCCGGAAGTATTGTATGCCATAAACCATGCATTTATATCCTGGAGTACATCTATCTTACTTTCTCCAAGAATTTTATCCTGATAATCTGAATTATCAAGATTAAAATAACTTCCAAATTTCTCATTTGCCTCCTCTATACAATAACCCACATTATTACCCATAGAGTCGGTAATTATCTTTGCATGGGCAAAGCCTATCGGAAGATTCATAAAAAGCTTTTTATACTTATCGCTTTTTGAATGTCCAACGACCTCATCTCCACAAAGTGCAAAAATGAATATTCCCGCTACCACCGCAGATAAAACTCCGACAATAATACCTGCGGGAATGCACTTAAAAACTGCACCCAATATAATGCCAAACACTATATCAAGTACTGCTGAAACAATTACGAGCTTTTGCCAGCCCAAAGATTTCAACTTTTCCATTGACTTAACACCCCTATTCCTTTTATTAAATCTATAAAAAATCACCAAAAAAAAGCAAGGCAATATATAAAAATATTTTACTATATATTCTCATTCAGGTCAATCTTATCATTGTCGTTTTTCACTAATTTTTCTACTCTTTTTTTATTACTATTGTACAGACTTCCCAAAGCAAATAAAATCCAAGAAACAAACGATATCAGCATACCAGGATAAAGCCCTCTTGGTATATATTTCATTTCAACGGTATGATCTCCAGGTTCCATATCTATTCCTATAAATGCATCTAAATTATAATAATCTGCTTTTTTTCCGTCTATCTTAACAGTCCACCCCTCATCATAAGGAATAGAAGTAAACAAAGTATTTCCATCTTTTATATGTATATTACCGTATAGATAACCATCATCAAAATCTGTAACGGAAAGCATATCCATACTAAGCACATCATATACTCTTTCATAATTTACTCTGTCAAAGCATGCTATATCAACAGTAGCCGTCTGTGTGTCCGCTGATACATTATTATAGCAATACTCAACGCAAACCGTATCTTTTTCTTCAAGTTCGCCCAGATGGAAAATCTGTATCTGATATCTATCATAAGCATACTCTTCGCCATTTATATAAAATCTAATTTTTGTTACGGAATTACCCCTGCAGTTTATATAATAATCTGCCGCTTCATCGACTGTAAAATATAACCTAAAGCCGACATTTCCGGCACTGTCAGGAGTCATTGTAACTTTGTTTCCGACAACGCTTACCGTTGCCGTATCACTTTCGACCGAATAAGCGATTTCTTTGGTCCTCATAAATCCACTATAGCCTGTCATATAATATGCCAGATTTGTAATATTGGTAAACGGATATCCTGCATTAGGATTCCAGTTCTTAACATTCTCAGATACAGAAAAACCTATAGAAAGAGGATATGGATTTTCATATATTTCAGCACCATCTACACCCTCAAGATAATTAAAAGAGAAATTGTCCAAATCACCCGGTCTTTTTATAAGGTATCTTACATTAAATATCGAATTGGTAAACGGAGTATTGCCCATATATAAGAATTCATTTGCTCCGGTATAAAATCCAAGTCTGCCCATAGTATGGGTAACATCACCAAGAACTGTCGAGCAAAATGTACCGACACTAGGCATATTATGCCATGTTACCTCATCAAGCACAGTTGATTCCATAAGTTCACTTCTGTAAAAACCGGCATTTTCTTCATTGGCAATTTCTTTAATTCTTTCATTTGCCGCTGTAACCGCTGCGGTTGTTTTATACTTATCATAATAATTTGAATAACCTATATGAAAGAAACCGAGCAGTGCACTTACAGACATTTCTATAACACAGACAGATGAAATTATAACGCTGAATATAAAGCCCTTATATACTTTAAATGTTCTCATCAAACATATAAGCATATATACGGCAAACATAACAAATGATGCAATTAAGACTTTCTTTCCTATACGCTCATCTGCTTCCATATTGCACAGAGTAATATATACAGCAGACAAAAGTGTTGCACCAAAAACAAACACTGCATGAGTTCTGTGAATCCTCCTTAATGCCTCATAAGTCATTGTTAATAAAACAAATATAAATAAAAATGAAAATCTGTTAGGTATTCCGTACTGATCATGGAAACCATGCCATATATAATTCAATGTAGTAGAATTAAAACTTACTGCAAGCACAACAAGCAGTATTACATTTTTTATCTTCTCATATGGATGAATTTTTCCGGTAAACAAGTATAAAAATGCGCCAAAAACAGCCAAGCATCCACAGTATAAATTAACTCCTCCGTCAAATGTCTGATTGGTTATAGGCATGGTAAGGAAAAACTGTTGCTTTAAGAGATTAAATATATTGCCGTACCACTCCCACTTTGGAAGTTTCATTTCGCCTGCCGCCGTGGACATTATTCCAAAATATGCCGGTATAAGTAAAAATGCCGCCATACCGCCGGATATAAGAGAATAAAACGCGAATCTTATACCATTAATAAAGAATTTTTTAACAGACCTGTGATTATAAAGCAAAAACCATAAAACCAAAAATACGCACACAATGAATCCAATGTAATAATTACAATATAGCGCATAAAAAAGTGAGAGCGCATAAAGCTTTGGATTCTTCTCTCTCATAAGTTTTTCAAAGCCAAGCATTATAAGCGGGAATATCATGATTACATCCATCCACATGGTGCACCAGTTATATCCAATCATATAGTTATTCAAACCATAGCAGACGGATATAGCAATGATAATAAAGCTATTATCCACATGTCTTTTACTATTTTTATGAGCCAGATAATATGCCATGGTGGTTCCGCTAAGTGAAACCTTAAGTGCAATAATTATGCATGCTCCGGCAACTATATGTTCCTTACTGAATAATAGTAAAAGGTAATTAAACGGACTTGAAAGATAGTAAGACGAAAGTGACATGAAATTGGAGCCAAGAGCTATATTCCAAGTATAAAAAAGACTTCCCTCATGCTTAAGCTTATCCATATATTCCGAATAAAACGGCACATATTGGTGAAGGCTGTCGATGATTGTTATGGTGTTTTTTCCAAACGGAGCTATTTTTTGCACAACAAAAACAACCGTCATAATAATAAAAATTATTACAAACGGCATATAATAGCAATAATTATCAAGCAGCCAATTCTTTATGGATTTTCTTTCTTTGTTGAATACCAGTAATTTACTGAATATATAATTTAAAACTAAGACTATTATTTGGACTATAACAAGCTTAGCCACCCATTCCTTGATTCTGAAGCTGTCACAAAGAATAACAAGTCCAAGAACCTCTACAGCCATGGATACAAGTCGCGCTGTAAAAAATGCGACTGCTTCCCTTATGGCATCCAAAGCATTCTTAGTCTTGCTTCTGAAAACAAATATTTTATTTATAAAATATGCAAATATTATAGCCAAAATTATGGCTATAATATTGCATACATTTCTATCAATATCAGTCAACAATCTTAATCCAAAGAATGCGACCATATTAACAAGGGTTGTCAAGCCTCCGGCAAATAAATATCTTATCTTATCATTTGCAAAAAGCTTTTTTATCAAATCTGACATTTTCTTTTAATACTCCGGTTTCTTACTGATATGCACCCATAAGATATATAAGTGGTGAATTCCAGTATATAGTTATCTCATTACATGAGAAGCTCTGCTCATTATCTACATATGCAAGTGCAGGAGCATAGCCGTGAAGTACAGCCTTTGCATACGGATCTTCAAGGGCATTATCAGGACCTCCTACGAGCATACCCGGCATTGTTTCTCCAAGTACCTGGGATGGTCTGTGATGTGTATGCTCAGGTGATAAATCACCATAGCCTGTTACATAGCAATAACCTGTTCCGTTTACACCAAAGATATAGTCTCTGTGTCTTTGAGCATACTCTGCATATTCATCATTTGGAGTTATTTTATTTGCCATAAGAAGAAGCATACCATTGTTTGCTATACTCATATTACTTCCCCATGGATAATTTGTTCCAAGTCCCATGAAGAAAGGCTCCTTCTTACATTTTGCAAGAAGCTTGTCAGCTGCTTCAATAAGTGCTGCGGTTGCAGTTTCTTTTGCACCTGCATCTATATCATCAGCCTTTGCAAGATCATAAAGTGCATAACCGCCTATGCTTGCCCAGCCAAGACCTGTATCAGGTCTGCTGTTTACCATCTCATTTACAACATCAAGATACTTGCTGTCTTTTGTTGCGATATATAATTCAGATGCCGCCCAAAGCTTCTCATCTGCAATCTGATTGTCAGGATATTCTCCTGTTACTATCTCTTCAGGATTCTTGTAGCCCTTCATGCCTTCATTTGCCTCAAGATAAGCATATGCATTTTCTGCAGCAGCTAAACAGTTGGCTGCAAAATCCTTATCATACTCTGCGTATATAACAGAGGCCTTTGCCATAACAGCAGCAAAATCACCTGTAGCCGCATAGGAAATAGGTGCAAGCACAAGCTGGTCAGTTTCGTCAACAGCAAGAACTGTTTCAGGGAATACAAGTGCTGTTACCTTGTGATATACTCCGCCCGACTCCTGATCCTGCATCTTAAGCATCCAGTCAAGCTCGTATTTTGCTTCATCAAGTAAATCAGGTATTCCGTTTCCGCTTTCCGGAATTCCTATATCATCTGCTGCTATATCAAAATCCTCATATGTAAGGAATAAATCCTGAACGGTCTTTGCACCTGATACTACATATCTTCCGTAATCACCTGCATCATGCCATCCGCCGGATACGTCAACCGTCGAGCTTTTTTCTGAACCGTAAACAATTGCATTTTCTGTATGGCAGGCTTCATGTGCAAAATCACCCGCTATATCCTCGGTTACTTCACATCCACATCTTTGCTTATAAAGCATAAGCACAACATCCTTATAGATATCGTCGTATAAATTATAGCCTATCTCGAAGTCATAGGATTCTCCTGAAGGACTTGAAATAATCTTGTATTTTCCGGTGTATTTGAAATCAGAGAAATCACCCTGCTTAACACCCAGATTAACTGTACTGTCAAATGCCATATCTCCATACTCTCCTATATAAACCGTATCACCGGTTTCGGCATCAACAATCTTAAATTTCTCCTCATCCTTTGAGGTTGCAATAACTGTCTTATAATCATCAGGCTCATAACCTATCTGATTAACCTTAACCTGAATAGGTGTAGGAGCACCTACTATTTTCTCAGCATTTGAGCTGTCTGTTACGAAAAGTGAAAAGTTATCGAAATATATTTTATGTGGACCCGGATCTCCGCCGTTTTCATCAAATGCACCCATATTTATAGCAAGTCTCGGAGCAGGATCGGAATCCTCATCCATAGTAAATTCATAATCTATAGTCTGAACTTCTGAAGTAAGAGCCACCTTATCAGATGCATATGCATGATAATCTCCACCGTTTACCTGTACTCTCCACTCTATGTTACAAGGCACATCCGAACGCACATCAAAGGACACGGTATATACGCATCCTCTTGCCATAGTAAAGCCATCATAATAGAGCTGACAGGAATGTTCAAGTGTACCTGTCTTTGCTATATCAACAACAAGCTCTCCATCCTCTACATAAAGCTGATAATCACCACCGTTTACATAGGTCGTAAAGCCTGCGGTATCTCCGTCATCAAAGTTAATGCCGAGAACATCAGCACCCTCAACCGTTGTAAATCTGTCATCTTCAACGTATGGTTCCTCAGTAGTTACCCACTCTTCATCGTCTTCAATAACAGGTGCAGGTCCCAAATCCTCTGTTACTTTTTCCGCGTCTGTATCCGTTGCAGACTTATTGTCGGATTTCTTTCCTCCACAGCCATATACGGAAAGCATCATCACTGCAGCCATTGAAATAGCTGCTATCTTTTTCATTTTCCTCATATAACCTCTCCTTAATAAAATTTCATTTATTACTATAACATTTTGCCTGTTTAGCATGCTCGTTTTTAGTGAGCATAAATTATATATATTTTATATGCAGTTCAAAATATCATGATTTGCATATATTTATAACTTCTTCAAAGGACATATTCCCTCCAAATATATCAAGGGCACTTCCAATGGTTACATCAAGCTTGTCTTTTCCATAAACTTTTAATTTATTTAAATCGGAAAAGTCTCCGACACCACCGGCATAAGTTACAGGAATCTTAGCCCAATCTCCAAGTAATTTTACCAATTCTTCTTCTATACCACGTGCTTTTCCTTCAACATCCACAGCATGTATCAGATATTCACTGCAATAATCCGAAAGTCTGTCAAGCGTATCACTATCAATAGTAACTTCGGTAAAATTCTGCCATCTGTCTGTAACTATGTAATACCTATCATACTTCTTACGACAACTTAAATCAAGTACCAGCTTTTCTTTTCCTACAGAAGCCTCAAGCTTTTTTAAATTATCATAGTTAATAGCCCCATCCTTAAACACATAAGAGGTAACGATAACCTTATCGGCACCCATATCTATAAATTCTTTTGCGTTATCAGCCGTTATGCCGCCACCTATATGTAGTCCTCCGGGAAATTCCGAAAGCGCAAGCTTAGCCTGCCTTAAATCCGATTCATAAAATTCACTTTGTTTTGGATTAAGAATGATAATATGTCCACCATTTAATCCTTTTTCTTTATATAACTTTGCATAAAAATCCGCCTCCAGTTCTGAGACAAAATTATCTTTAGCACTGTCAGCCTCATCCTTAAGACTTCCTCCAACTATCTGCTTTACTTTTCCGTTATGAATGTCTATACACGGTCTGAAATTCATACTATCCACCCATTTATCATCTATATTAATGAACTATTTTTATTTAACAATATTAAACATTTTCATCATCCGACTCAGTGCCTGAGCTTCCATCAGACTCATTAACTTCATCCTTATTCTTTTTATCATTATCCTGTTTTTCTTCTACAGGTATAATCTCCGGAAGTGTGAACTGTTTACCTTCCTTAGTGAAGTTAATATTATAAAAAGGATCTCCGTCTCTTAGTATATTGGGCCACATAATACTGAACAAATCCTCTTCTCTTTCAAGTTCCTCTTCTATCCTTATGGTATTACCGATTATCGGCTTGGTATCATGAAAATGCCAACCCGCATCAGCCACAGATACTACCCAGTGATTAAGCTCATTTAATTTAAAGCAAAAATCTATCTCCGAAAGTGCGGTCTTAAATTTATCTGAAAAGCCTCCTACCTTGAAAAACAAATCTTTTTTTACCATCATGCATGATGCCGATACCGCACTGCAATCCGTATTTATCCTATTATGCATGAGATATCCTATATCATCCTTAACAAGCCCCTGATACAGATTGGAAGCAAGTCCGTTTATTCCTATTACATATCCTTTATGATAAATCATATCATTATCATCATATAGAACTCCGGCTACAGCTCCTACCTCATCGCGCATACAGTTTCCCAACATCTCACCCATGGCAGTCGCATCAATTAACTCAACATTATTGTCAAGAAAGAAAAGATAGTCTCCATTGGCAAGAGATGCTCCGAAATTTCTTATGGCTGGAAGTCCGTCAAGCTTTGTATTGGTTATTATCTTTACATTTTTTCTGATGCTTTCTATCCGATGATAAAAAGCTGTCATTTCCTTATTTTCACTTTCCGTATCGATAACTATTATCTCAAAATTGTTATATCTTGCTTTTTCAAAAAGCGGAAAAATACATTTTTCCAAAAGTTCAGGCGAATTACCTCCCGGAATTATTATCGTGAGAAAAGGATTACCCGGCGTTTCATATTCTACTTTATATATACCCCACATATCAGTATGTACGGCAGTCGCATAATAACCCATTCGCTTTATATGTGCACCAAGCGCGCGCTTACCTGCTTCTTTTGCATATTCCTTGTTGTGAACATCTAAAGATACAGATGAATTATTTATCCTCTTATGATAAAGCACTCTTGGTATATGTTTTATACTGGATGTTCTCTCACAACACCTTAAAGTAAAATCATAATCCTGCGCTCCATCAAACTCGGAATCAAATCCTCCTAATCCAACCGCCATATTTCTCTTTACAACAAAAAGATTACTTATATAATTATAAGCCCGAAGGATATCTAAGCTGAAATCCGGTTTGAAAACCGGTTCGAGATATTTGCGCCCGTCAGCCGATACTTTGTCCTCATCTGAATATAAGATATCATATCTTACTTCCTGAAGTTCCTTTACTATCGAAAAAAGCGCATCAGGAGGAAGCAAATCATCATGATCCATAAATGTAACATAATCACCTGTAGCCATCTGAAGTGCTTTATTACTGTTTCCGGAGATGCCAAGATTTCTATCAACATAAAGGTAGTTAATCCTCTTTTCGGTCTCCATGTATTCTTTAACTATATTGCTCTGTCTGTCCGAACCGTCAACTATGCATAACTCCCAGTTTTCATAAGTCTGTCCTATGACTGATTCAATCATCTTTCTTAGATAAAGCTCCGGAGTTTTATAAACCGGAACTATTACACTTATTACAGGCGAATATCTAAATGCAATCTTTCTTTGCTCATCTAATTCTTCTTCGGTTGCTGAATGATATCTTTTATACCAGTTGTTATATGCATTTCCGGGCCCGTTTGCCTTATCACGCATCCTTGACCACACACCACTTATGCCGTTTGATCTGATATAATTAAAGCCTTTTTTTATACTTGCAGCATTTATCGATGATAAATCAAATTTCATAAGACAAACCTCCCTTCCATTTTATTATGCAACAAGTTGACATTTACCCTGTCACGATTACTTTATACTCTAATTGAAAAATCCGCCTTATCAAGAGTAAGATTAACGTTATAATAGGGATCTCCATTTTCCAAAATTTCCGGCCACCTGCTTTGGAACAGTTTAATCTCACTATTAAATCTTTCCTTCTTTTCAAAGGTATCCTCTGCACCTCTTGATTTTGATTCATAATGATGAAGTTTTGCATTGGCATTGTACACAACGAGCTTATCAAGAGCTCTTACCTTAAGGCAAAAATCCACATCATTAAAGGCAACCTTAAATGCCTCTTCCAATCCGCCAACCTCATCATAAATCTTCTTTTTGGTCAAAAGGCAGGCTGCTGTTACTGCACTATAATCACATGCAACCTTGGTTCTTGACTGATAGAGATCGCTATCCTCATCAAGTGTAACAAAGGTATGTCCTGCTATTCCGCCAAAACCGATAACAACCCCCGCATGCTGTATAGTATCATCTTCATAGTATAGTCTTGCACCGACTATACCAACCTCTTCTCTCTGACAATAGCCAAGCATCTGTGAAAGCCAATCTCCATTTATAACCTCAACATCATTATTAAGAAGAAGAATGTATTCTCCCTTTGCCTCTTTGACACCAAAATTATTGATTGCCGAATAATTAAATTCTTTATCCCAATATAAAACTCTTACATTATCACGCTTTTCGATTTCTTTGTAAAAATTAAATGTAATCTCTTCTTCGCTGTTATTTTCAACTATGATATATTCATAATTTTTATAATCTGATTTTTCATCAACGGAATCCATACATTTTTTCAGATCTTCGATATGATCTTTATTTGGAATAACTATCGAAACGAGCGGATTACCTATTATTTTATATGTGGTCTTATAAATTCCAAGATGATCTCCATTTTCAACTATAGCCTCTATGCCAAGTCTCTTATAGTGAGCCTCAAGTGCTCTTCTTCCGGCATCAAAAGCATAAAGTTTGGAATCCGGTCTTTCTGAAGTCGAATTGCTATGCGCTCTCCAACGATATAAAACCTTAGGGATATGATATACTTCATTTGCTTTTTCCACACACCTTAAAATAAAGTCGTAATCCTGTGCTCCGTCAAACTCGCTGTTAAATGTTCCGACATCTTCCACAAGTTTTTTTGACGCAACAAACATATGACATATATAATTACATGATCTAAGTAAATCTATATTAAAGTCCGGCTTAAAATTGGCACCAAAAAATTTCTTGCCTTTCTCATCCGTTTTATCTTCATCAGTATAGATAACATCTACCTTTTTTTCATTTAAAATCTTAGCACATTCAAAAAGAGCATCCGGTGTAAACAAATCATCGTGATCTCCAAGAATGATATATTCACCCTCTGCAATCTCAAATGCCTGATTGGTATTTTCAGATATTCCAAGAGGTCCTTTTTTATCTGCAATATATTTTATTCTTTTATCAGACTTATTGTAATTTGATATAATATTTTTAAGTCTTTGTGGATTTTGGCTTCCATCTGAAAAACATATTTCCCAGTTTTTATAGGTCTGGTTTTTTACTGACTTAATAAGCTCGTCAAGAAAATACTCATCTGTTTCATAAAGAGGCACAAGTATACTAAATAATGGATTATAATCAAAGCTTGTACCAGCCTGCCTTGAAAGTTCCTTTTTATCAGGCATGCGTTTTTTTATCCAGGAATTATAATTGGCTGTCGCAAATGCTGCTCTCGTACGAAACCTGATTTTTATCTTAAGCAATGTACTTTTAAGCCCATAGTTTTTTGTATTCATAAGGGTTTTATTTATGATATTTTTCGCCTTGTTAACTGCCGCTATTTTGCTTATACCTTTAGAACCGTTAATCCTGTATTCCTCATGTCTTTTTCCTGCAGTTAGATAAAGACGCATTTTATAATTATTATTTAGAAGTTTTATGACAAACCCTATATCCTTTGAATTATCAAGCTCAACAAAGGACTCCGCAACATCCGAACGTGTATATCGGCTAAGTTCAAAGGGAATCTCCTCTTCTTTACCCTGTTCTATCTTAACAAGCTTAAAATCAATATCATGCTTATCAACGGCCCAACCCTTGATTAAAATATATTTTCCATCTGACTCTATAAAATCAACACAATAATTAAGCTTTTCATCATAATGCCTTATCTCTTTTCCGGAACATGAATAAAGCTCCACTTTCTCTCCATTTTTCTTATTATAAATCAAAATAACCTTCTCATCATCCGCCAAATGGTAATTAAAATTTATAATAACCGATAGCATTTTTACTATCTTACCCGAGCCAAAAAGATTCTTCCTGTCAAGTGGTGCTTTTGATATATCATATTTAGCATCAAGCTCATCTTGTGTTCCATCACTTTTTTTGACTGCAATTTGCAGAGCCTCTGTATTTTGAGAAATCTCTTCATTACAAAAGCCCTGCATAACTATCACATCATCTGCAGCCACGCTGCATCTTATACGATTAAACACAAACAAATCGTTCATAATTCCAACCTATCTTGAATACTTTTTAGACTGCTCTTCTATAAGTGCACTATCTTCAAAATAATTTATCTTCATGGCACGTTTTACTTCTGCAAGAGTTTCAGCCGCAGCTTCTCTTGCAACATCCGAACCTCTCTTTAATATATTATATACCTCAGGAATATCCTTCTCAAACTCTGCTCTTCTTGCCCTTATCGGTGCAAGTTCATCCTGAAGTACATTATTGAGAAATTTTTTAACCTTAACATCACCAAGACCGCCTCGCTGATAGTGTTCCTTAAGCTCATCAAGATTATTATATTCCGGTAAAAATTCAGCAAAATGCTCCGGTTTGGAAAATGCATCGAGATAGGTAAATACTGTATTGCCCTCAAGCTTACCGGGATCAGTTATCTTTATATGTTCCGGATCAGTATACATACTCATAACTTTAGCTCTTACATCCTCTTCCGTATCTGAAAGATAAATACAATTACCAAGTGATTTACTCATCTTAGCCTTGCCATCCGTTCCCGGAAGTCTTAAACATGCTTCATTTTCAGGAAGCAGAATCTCCGGTTCAACCAGAGTCTCTCCATATACGGAATTAAATTTCCTTACTATCTCCTTTGTCTGTTCAAGCATAGGGAGCTGATCCTCACCAACAGGAACTGTAGTCGCTTTAAATGCAGTAATATCTGAAGCCTGACTTATAGGATAAGTAAAAAATCCCACAGGTATACTTGCTTCAAAATTACGCATCTGTATCTCTGCCTTAACTGTTGGATTACGCTGAAGTCTTGAAACTGTTACAAGATTCATATAGAAAAATGTAAGTTCTGTAAGTTCTGAAATCTGTGACTGTATAAACAGATTTGACTTTGCCGGATCAAGTCCGACCGACAGATAATCAAGTGCAACCTCAATAACATTTTGCCTTATCTTCTCAGGATTGTCAGCATTGTCAGTAAGTGCCTGTGCATCTGCAATCATTATAAATATCTTATCAAATTCTCCTGAATTCTGTAACTCAACTCTTCTTCTAAGTGATCCTACATAATGTCCCACATGAAGTCTTCCTGTAGGTCTGTCGCCTGTCAATATTATCTTGCTCATATTTAATACATCCTCCTATATCAAACCAGAATTAACTGCCCTATAATAAATAATTCTAATTTTTGTCTACCCTTTAATTTACCATAAAACCACCATCTTTGTCTATATTAATTACCTAAAACTCCGGTTTATACGGGCAAGGGTCGGCAGGATATAGAGGGTGTAACTGCCGAAGTAGGTTTCCTTAAGGGTGCTTATCATATATCAGGTCTTCGAAGGACACGCTCTCGCTCCGTTATCGACGCAGGCTCACTAACCTCAATATAATTTCAGAAAAAA
>JAFUGL010000065.1 GCA_017469405.1 Lachnospiraceae bacterium
AATGGCGATACATCATTTTTTAAAAATGCTGCCGAGGACATGTATAACACTGTGAAGGAGGAAACGGGAGTTTCGCTGAAAAACTTTGCGATAGCACCTAACGGTGTTGTATCGGATGTATACCCGCTTGAGGGAAATGAGACGCTTATTGGCTTTGATTTTTTGGATTTGAGTCATACCGGCAATATCGAAGCAAAGGAAGCGTATGAGCAGGGGGAAACAATTCTCACAAATCCTTTTGAATTGATACAGGGTGGAATCGGAATGGGCGGCAGAGCACCGGTAGTCCTTAATGACGGTGATAATCAGACATTTTGGGGGCTTGTTACGGTTACGATAGATTTTGAAAATCTGATAGAAGTGTTAAACCTTGACGGTCTTAATGAAATAGGTGTTGATTTTGCACTGTCGTATATAGATAACGATGGTAGTGTTCATGATATGTATAAAATCGGAGAACCTAAAGCTGATGCTGTAAAAGTCAGGTTTAAGGTTAGAAATCTGACATGGGAGATGACGGTGGCACCAACTAATGGGTGGATACCGACATGGAGGATTATTGTTTCAGTTTTGGTTATCGTGATTATCTCTGCCTTTGTGGGTGTTTTTGCCAGTATTATGTTTCGACTTCATGAAAGTAACGCAATGCTGTTACGCTTATCAACAACGGACGGGTTGACAGGACGTCTTAACAGGAGAGCATATGAAGAGGCATTATTGACACTGCCTGACAAAATAAATGATGATAATTTCTTTTATGTTACAGCAGATGTTAACAGCTTGAAGCATACTAACGACACACTTGGACATCTTTCAGGAGATGAGTTAATATGCGGAGCAGCTGATTGTTTGCAGGATTGTTTTGGCGATAATGGTGACGTTTATCGTATCGGCGGTGATGAGTTTGCTGCATTCGTTTATGCGGATGAAGATACATTTGATAAGCTTATTGAAAAAATACATACCCTTACGGATAATTGGAAAGGAAATAGTGTGAAGAGCCTGACTCTTTCTATAGGCTATGCTTCTAATCGAGAGTTTCCGGATGCTGAAATTAGTACATTGATAAAGACTGCGGATGAGAGGATGTATAAGGAAAAACGAGAGTATTATCAGAATAAGGGAGTTGACAGACGGCAGGGTGAATAATGTGGTAAAACTCATGCCACGTGTAATAATCTTATGATAAGAAGATGTTTATAATAAAAAAGGATAAGTACCGCATTTTGTCACATGCGGAGCATGTGTTGGTTATATAGGGGTGTAAATGATAAGAGGCATTGAAAGGTGCCGGGCAAAGCGTGAGCGAAAGCGAGCTTTGTGAGTACCTGTTCAATGCCTCTTATCATTTATACCATTCTATATAACCAATCAAAATCTTTGGAAATATTATTCTCTGTTCTTTAGTACTTCGGCAGGTGTGATTTTATTTATCTTGCCGGTGAGCAGTCTGTTCACAATTAGGTAGAACACGATTATGCCCACGTAGATAATCAGGTAGATGTACCATGGGTAACCAAGCTTCATGGTGCAGGCTACATTTGGCACAAACATAGGGTAGACCTTGTTCATGATAAGCTTGGCTGCCGGGATGCAGACAAGTCCGCCTACAGCAATTATTGCAAAGTTTCCGTTTAGGTAAAGCTGGCGGATTTCCTTAGGTCTGTAGCCAAATATTTTGATGAGAGAGATGCCGTATGAGGAACGGTCAATCATCACATTCATCATAAGGAACATAACCACACAGAAGATAACGCTTCCTGCAATAATCAGAGTCCATATAAGACTTTGCATCTGGTCGATAAATACGCCTGCGCTTTTTTTGATGTCAGACTTTGAGGTTATCGAGTAAAGGCGGCCCTTTTCGATATCAAGTTCCTTGTCCGAATAAACCACGTTGAAGTAATCCTCATCCTGACCAAACAATTCCCTCATACTGTCAATATCCATAAATATCGTAAAGCCGGGGGAGTAATCCACCACGTCCGTTACAGTAAAGGCATAGTCCATGTCTGCTGTAAGGTCGGTAAATATAACCTTATCGCCCTCTTTGTAGCCGTATCGTTCATAGAGTGAGTTATTGATAACCGCTTTATTTTTACCCTTTTTAGGCTTGGCATCAAAAAATGGGTTATCGTCGCCGATACCGATTACAGTGACATCAAGGGTGTAGCCCATGCAGTCGGTGCTTAAGGTTTCTATGTAAGCTGCCTCGCCTCCTTTGGGTACTTCCTTGCCCGGATATTTATAATAATACATATATTCGTATCTGGTTTCATTTATATTGTCACGCTTGACGCTTATACACATGACATAGCAGTCAAGACCGAGTATAACCACTAAAAGCGATATGAGCATACCGAGTACAACCGTCGCTGCAGAGCGTGCCTCACGAAGCATCTGTCTTGTTCTGAAAATGTGTGGAAAGCTCTTGCCCTTTATGTTTACCTGCTTGTAGCTTCCTGCCTTTTGCTCATTTTTGATAAGTGAGAGTGCAGTTTGAGAAAGCTTTTTATTGATTACAAGTACATTTACGATTGCACTTATAACCGGTGGTAAAACGAGTGCATATATCAAAAGGTAAACCGGAAATACCAAATCATATTCAGGGAGAGAGAAATAGTTGTAGGTATCTGCAGTTTGGGTGCCGATTCCGACCGGAGAAAATCCGATTGCGGTACCTATCACTCCTCCGATAAATGCGATGATTGTAGGAAGTGTGATGTAGTGACGCAAAAGCTCCTTTTTCTTTACGCCCAAGGCATACAAGGCACCGATTACGCTTGACTCGCGCTCTATCTGATGGACGACAAATACAGATATAACATAAGCAAATAGTATAAGGACAATTACTCCGGCTATAAGTCCACCGTTTTTATCCATAACAACATCACCGGCTGCACCCTCGATACGGATATTGTCGTCTGCAGTTATAAAATTGGTGAGGTTGTCGATGTCTATGTCAAATATTTCATCCAAAAGTTCATCCACATCCTCCATGGCATCACTAACGCCATCATAGAGCTGGCCTGTTCCGTCAGCTGCTTCGCCGACTACTTCGGTGTAATCATATATTCCGTTTTTAAAATCTGAAAGGCTGTCTAAAGATGCTTTAAGGCTCTTTAAATCTGCGGAATCTGTGAGTGCTATAAGCTCATCAAGAGTTTTTTCATAGTTTTCTTCAGTGAGCTCGGTACCCGGCATAGCTGCACCTATCGTAGTATTTGCCTGATCAAGATAGTTGTCAAATAATGTGTCGGCAGCATCTCTTAAATCCTGACTATGAGAATCAAGCTCTGTCATGCCGTCGTGAAGTTCCACGGATCCGTCATATAACTCGTCAAGACCGTCTTCAATCATTTTTCTGTTTTCAAATACATCATCTATTGTCTGTCTGAAATATTTATTTTCGACCTTGGTATAATCAAAATCTAAATCCTTGATTTTTTGCTTTAGTTCATCATCCGTAGTACCTTTTGCAAGTCTGTATGCGTAGACATATTCTTCTGCAACCTGAGCGGAATTGTCTCTTATATAGGCATACTGGCTGTCAGTTACAAATAATAGTCCGAACTGTTCTGACTGAACCGCAGTATCCGAAAAACTTTGTAAGGTCTGATCATAATCAGGAACAGAACCGATTCCGACAACTGTAAGCTTAAGATTGCCGATCTCGATTACATCACCAAGGGAGTAATCATTTACTTCAGCAAATCGTCTTTCTAAAACTGCCTCGCCGTCAGCATTTGCCATACGGCCTTCTTTGAGCTGGATGAGGTCGATGTCCTTACGGTTCTTAAATAATCTTAAGGTCTGGGAACTATTTAAGGAAATGTCTATGTAAAACATTTCTTCTATAAGTGTTCCGTCGGAAGATAGTGAGGCAAGCTCATCGTCAGTAAGAGGAAGGAATACTGAAAACTGACCATCCTCGGTTTTACTGATGGAGCGGTACTTTTCGGTACCATGAAGTATAACTTCCGCCGAACCTACTATACCAACCACAAGATAGATGCCAAGGACAATTAAAAGTATGAGTGCTATGTATCTGCCGAGATTTGATTTTAAATCCCTGGGCAGTCTTTTTCTAAGTACTTTTTTCATTTATAAATCCTCCAGTTCTGCCGCAGGGACTCTCGTTTCATTTTCGTAATCCTTTTTCACAAGTCCATCCTTGATTATGATTACCTTGTGTACCATATTTTTGATGGAATTGTTGTGGGTTACGATAAGCATGGTGGTTCCGTATTTTTTATTGATTTCCTCAAGCAAAATGAGTATATCTCTTGAGGTTTTGGAATCAAGGGCACCTGTTGGCTCATCGCATAAAAGAAGTTTTGGATTTTTGATAAGTGCTCTTGCGATAGCACACCTTTGCTGCTGTCCGCCGGAGAGCTGGGCAGGAAATTTATTCTGGTGCTCGGTAAGTCCAAGTACCTCCAAAAGCTCATCCATATCAAGCGGATTTTCAGCAAGGTAACTGCAAACCTGAATATTTTCTCTTACCGTGAGGTTAGGAACGAGGTTGTAAAACTGAAATATAAAGCCAAGATTATCACGTCTGTAATCAGAAAGCTCATTTGGCTTGAGCCCGAAGATTTCCTGACCGTCCACTGTAACTGAACCGGAATCCATAGTATCAAGTCCACCGATGCAGTTAAGCAAAGTTGATTTACCTGAACCGCTGGTGCCTTGGATTACGCACATCTGTCCCTGTTCAACAAAAGTGCTTACACCCTTAAGAACCTGAATATAGCTGGAGTCCTTACCGTAGCTTTTTTTCACATTTTTTACTTCGAGATACATATCAATATTCCTCCGTTTTTTATAGTATAGTTAATATCAAATGGTTAGTGAGTTTGAACTAACTTTATATTTATTTTTTTAGGCGGTTTTAACCGCCTTAATAATGCACTTATTTTAATTATTTAACTGTCTTTCTATGTTAAACTAATTTACTTAAGCAACAGTTTATCTACGAGATATCTTTATCTTCAAGTATATACTTCATCCAGCCATCAACCATAAAATCGATAAGCGGCTTAATATGCTTTAAGGCTTTTTGTTCATCCGGTTCATGAGTTATCAGATGAACAAATGCATTAATCTGCATATGGCTGAAATAGTGAAGCATATAATCGTTTACCTTTTTTCCGGGAACGGCACAAGCAAACCTTTGCGCAAGCTTTAAGTAAGTTTCATCGGTAAAATCAATGATTTTATCAACAATACCTTCGTAGTCTGAACCTGCTGATTTTTCCAGCAAAAGAAGCATCGCATCGCGGTTTTCATAAAGTGCCGGTACAAGAAGCTCTGCTAATTCATCATGATCACCGGATTTATGCTCGTAGGTATTAAAATCCTCAGAAGCTTCCTCGCTGTAGTGAGCAGTGATGATATCCATAACCTTTTTAAGGGGTTCATCTACTATAGCTCCGAAAAGTCCGTTCTTATCTTTAAAGAAGAAATAAATCGCTCCTGTTGTGAGCCCCGCATCCGCACTTATCTTACGGAGAGAGGCCTTATTAAAGCCCTTTTCCATGAATTCCTTTTTTGCAGATTCTATTAATTTTATTCTGTTTTCAGGATTATCGTTCATACTATTACACCAATATTTTATATAAATCTACCTAAATCTTATGATACATAACGCTGTTACGTAACGGTGTTATCTTATAATAAAAATTATTTTTTGTCAACAGATTTTTTTCGAGGCAGTAAGATAATCCTCAATTGATAACAATACACAGTTTACATAATCATATGTAGTTAACATAAAAATGATACTATTCGTGTCATTTTCGTTTTTTTATTGATTTTTTATTTCTTATAGTGTAATGTCATTTCAAAGCAGATAATTCTTTTTATATTTTGGTCTGGATATAATTTAAAATTCTTGCTTATATTTCATAAGAAAATCGGAGAGGATAGTAACCTGTTGTTTTTGTACGCTTTTTTAGGGAGAGTGGTTATATGGATAAAATTGGAAACATTAAATGGCATCCGGGATTTTATGGAAGTATAGAATATATTTTAAAAGAATATAAAAATGATTTAACCTATGACAGAGAGCATGAACTATCCAAGGAACCTGTAAAGATGGATATGCTTATAATTAAAAAAGAAAGAGATGTTGTGATAGATAATCCTATCGGACAGATATTCCGAAGATATAATATAGTAGAGTATAAATCACCAAGAGATGAATTATCAATTGATGATCTGTATAAAACTATAGGATATGCCGGATTATATAAGGGGTATGGAAATACTGTTGATGAGATACTTGCAGATGAGATGACGATTTCTATATTCAGACATACGTATCCGAGAGAGTTGTTTAAGAGTTTGAAAAAAATATCAGCAAAAATTGAAAAAAAGATTTTGGAATATATTATATATATGGTATAATCAATATACCATTACAGATAGTTGTAACTAAACAGCTAGAAAAAGGAAGATATGAGGCACTTCGTATACTTGCACCGGATGCGGAAGAGGATGAGGTACGAAGTTTTATAGAAGGAACAGATGATTTAACAGATAAGGATGATAAGATGAATGCGGATGCCATACTACAGGTAAGTGTATCTGCTAATCAGAAATTATATGATAAAATAACGAGAGGTGATGGTGTTATGTGTGATGCATTAAGAGAACTTATGAAAGATGAATTTGATAAAACTGTAACTGAAACAAAAGAAACAGAAAAAAAGGATTTTGCAATGAATATGCTCAATGGCAACGAACCTTTAAGCAAGATTACAAAATATACTAAATTATCAAAAGAAGAGGTTTTGGAACTTGCAAAGAAAAATGGAATTACGGTAGTACAGTAAATATAAAAAGGTAAGTTTTGGAAGTGGACTTTGTTAGTTCACTTCTTTTTTTAAAGAAAACTGTTTAGTTGATTTATTATCTTAACTTATGTCTGTACTCAAGCGGAAGCATGCCGTAATATTCTTTGAAAATTTTTGCAAATCTTCCCTGGTTACTGTAGCCACAACTACTTGCGATTTCTGAAATAGATAGCTCACTGCTTTTTAATAATTCGGCTGCTTTTTTTAATCGTAGATTTAGCATATAATTAGATATCGTCATTCCAAACATTGCGGAAAAATAGTTTTTCAGGCTGGTTTCACTAACATTTAACTGCTCGGATATTTCACGCATGGAAATATGCTTTGAAATATCGGCTGTAAGTATTTCATAGACCTCTTTTGCAAGCTCTGCCTGATTTTTAGTAAGATAAGAGCTGGTTGCGGGTATAACACTTTTGTTGTTGGTAAGGTGATGAAGTATCTTGAGTATATTTAGCTTTATAAGTCCCTTGTCGGGGCTTTTGCTATTGTACAGTTCAAGCCAGAGCCTTTGTATACTGATATTGGTTTCAAGTAAAGTGAGTTTTTCCTTGTTATTATACTTATAGGCTAAAGTGTCAAGGTTTATATTGAACTGCTTTAATACATCTCTTGTTTTATCAGTAAACATTTCTTCATATATAAATATCTCAAATCCCAGATAATATCCTGATGGATAATAAAATTCATCGCGGACTGTGTAGGAGCCGACACTTGTGTAGTTATCTTTGACATATTTATATACATTTTCCGAAATCTTAAATTCACATCTTCCTGAAATACAGTAGTTAATCAGGAAGATTTTTTTATCAGATAAAAAATCATTCATAGGTATATTTTTGGCATGAACATCATTTAGACAAACATATATACCGGGAAGAAAAGGATAGAAGGTATTGTCGACATATCCGTCTTCAAATTCGTTGTGAAGAGTGATTATATCGTCATATACCAAAGGAAAATCAGTGTAAAATTTATGTGAAAAATCGTCCTTTTTCATATGTATTTAGTCTCCTTATACATATAAAATATTAGCATTTTATTTTATCGAAAACAAGTGCTAAAATGTCCTTTTTTGTCAAAATGGCATAGAAAGTTAGGAAAGACTAACATATAATACCCTTTGTTTGTAAAGCCCTGTTTAGTTTAAATGATGATTGGCAGGCAATAAATACCAGGCTCATTTATGTATTATTTTTTGATAGGGTTAATTAAGAGGATAGGAGACAAGGATTATGAATTTAACTGAACTTAAGAAAGGTGAGAGAGCCATGATAGTGCAGATAGATGGTGACAGAAGATATCTTTCAAGAGTTACATCTATAGGCTTAAATGTAGGATGTAAGGTTGAGATGCTTCAAAATGTAAAAAAGAAGCCACTGCTTATCTATGGCAGAGATACCATGATTGCTTTAAATCGTGAGGAATCAGAGAGAATTAAGGTGGAGGTCAGTGCATAATGGATAACAAAAAAATTGCTTTGCTTGGACAGCCTAACTCCGGTAAATCCACAGTTTTCAATTCTTTAACAGGTATGCATCAGCATGTCGGAAACTGGCCGGGTAAGACGGTTGAGAAAAAAGAAGGTACATTTACACATAATGATGTTACATATCAGGTGGCAGACCTGCCGGGCTCATATTCGCTTTCGGCGAATTCGGACGAGGAGATTGTTACAAGAGATTATATAGCAAAAAATGACTTGGATCTCGTATGCCTTTTGGCGGATGCTTCACAGCTTGAAAGAAGTATGTATATGCTGGCTGATTATGCAGGTATAGGTACTCCGGTTATGCTTGTTTTGACTATGATGGATGTAGCTGAAAGTAAGGGTAAGAGGATTGATACCAAAAAGCTTGCCGATAAGCTTGGAATAGAAGTGTGCAGTATAATTGCATATGATAAAAAGAGCTATGATTCATTTTTCGAAAAGTTGGAAAAGGCGATAAAGTCAGGAAAGACCTTAAACGCCGATGCACTTTACGATATAGTAAGACAGGGCGAGGGTGCAAAAGAATTTGAGAAATATATGGAGATAGTTTCGGTTATAG
>JAFUGL010000066.1 GCA_017469405.1 Lachnospiraceae bacterium
ACATCGACATGATATGAATTAGTATAATAACCCTTATCAGTAACATCCGGTATAGTACCGAATCTCTCCTGGTCAATTCTTGCAAATCTGTAGCAAAGACTCTCTGCAGGTGTTCCGTAAAGTCCGAATCCAAGTCCTGTCTCTGCCTTCCACTTATCACATGTAGTACGAAGCTTCTTCATAAGTTTAAGTGCAAATGCCTCGCCTTCCGGTTCTGTATGGCTTACCCCTGTGATGAGCTTGGTAGCCTCATATACACCGATATATCCAAGTGAAATAGTTGAATAACCATCTAAAAGAAGCGGATCAATCTTTTCACCCTTCTTAAGTCTTGCTATAGCACCGTACTGCCAATGAACAGGACTTACATCTGAAGTTATACCCATAAGAGCGTTGTGTCTGCACATAAGTGCTTCATAACAAAGCTCAAGTCTTTCATCAAGTATCTTCCAGAACTTCTCCTCATCACCCTTTGCAAGGATACCAATCTGTGGAAGATTAAGACTTACAACACCCTGGTTGAAACGACCTTCCCACTTATAATTACCGTTTTCATCCTTCCACGGTGAAAGGAATGAACGGCATCCCATAGGTGAGAATACATTTCCTTCATAGTTCTCTCTCATCTTCTTAGCTGAGATATAATCAGGATAAAGTCTCTTAGCTGAACACTTAACAGCCATCTGAGTGATATAATCATACTTACCACCCTTTAAGCAGTTATGCTCATCAAGAACATATACCAATTTAGGGAATGCAGGAGTAACATATACACCCTTTTCATTTTTGATTCCCTCAAGTCTCTGACGAAGAATTTCTTCTATAATAATTGCATTTTCTTCGATATACTCATCCTTTGGATCAAGATTAAGGAAAAGTGTAACAAACGGTGACTGTCCGTTGGTAGTCATCAGAGTGTTTATCTGATACTGAATAGTCTGTACACCTGAACGGAGCTCATCATTTAATCTCTCCTGTGCCATCTGCTCAAGTATCTCATCATCGATCTTATCGCCATACTCTTCAACAAGTCTTCCTTTATACTTGTTGTAGCTCTTACGAAGATACTTACCCAGACACTTAATATCAACTGATTGTCCACCATACTGTGAGCTTGCAACAGATGAAATAATCTGTGTCATAACAGTACATGCAACCTGAAAGCTCTTAGGACTCTCGATAAGCTTTCCATTCATAACTGTACCATTATCAAGCATATCACTTATATTGATAAGACAGCAGTTAAATATCGGCTGAAGGAAATAATCTGCATCATGAAAATGAATTGCGCCTTCCTCATGTGCCTTTGAAATCTTCTCCGGAAGAAGAACTCTCTTAGTAAGATCCTTTGATACTTCACCTGCTATAAGATCTCTCTGTGTAGAAGCAACTGTCGCATTTTTATTGGAATTTTCCTCCATAACATCTTTATTACGATTCTGAATAAGACTTAAAATGGAGTCATCAGTAGTATTAGCTTTACGAACAAGCTCTCTGGTATATCTATATATAATGTAGGTCTTTGCAAGCACAAACTTACGATCATCCATAAGCTTTTGTTCAATGATATCCTGAATATCCTCTACCAACATTCTCTTACGATTTTTTGCTTCAATCCCCTGTACAATTTCTTCAATTTTCTCGCTTGAGATTTTCTCGCATGATTCAACCTCAGCGTTTGCCTTCTGAATGGCTGTAACAATTTTTGAACGATCATACGGTACGGTATGACCATCTCTTTTAATAACCTTCATAGTACATCTGCTCCTAAATATTTTTAGGGAAGTCTCATCCCCTGCAAGAACTTATTATAGCACTACGATTTTACTTTGTCTACTAAATATTGTGTTTTTTTTAGAATATTTCTCAATATATTGTTATTTTTGGACATTTTAATCAAGAAAATGTGTAAAAGTGTGAAAATAGTATGAATAATGATTATTTCCCACTTTATTTTTATCTAAAAGTGTGATATAAAGTTAAAGAACAATTTATCATACTTTAATATGGAAGGAAAGAGATATTATGAAAAAGATGAGAAAAATAAGCAGTATTCTCATTGTCACAATGGGACTTACATTGCTTAGCGGCTGTGGAAAGGCAAACAGCCAGAAAAAACTTGACAAAATGATCGATAAATATTCCGCATATTGTACTCTCGGAGATTACAAAGGAATAGAATACAACGCTGTATCTACAGAGATAACTGACGAAATGATTAATCAGCAGGTAGATGGACTTTTATCATCTTATGCTACCACCAATAATATTACATCAGGTACTGCCAAACTTGGTGATACTGTCAATATTGATTTTGTCGGAAGTGTAGACGGTGTAGAATTTGAAGGTGGAAATTCAGGTGGTGCCGGATACGATCTCACTCTTGGTTCAGGTACTTTCATTGATGACTTTGAGGACCAGATTGTCGGTCATAAGGTTGGAGACGTATTCGATGTAAATGCAACATTTCCTGATGATTATACACCTAATCCTGATTTAGCAGGTGCAGATGCTGTTTTTGAGGTAACTCTTAATTCTATTCAGGAAGTTGTTTATCCTGAATATACTGATGAGTTTGTAGCATCCTATACAGATGCTTCTTCAATCGCAGAATACGAGCAGCAAATCCGTGATAATCTCACCGAAAGCTATAAAACAAGTGATGAGTCTACAAATAAATCTACACTTATAACTGCAGTAATTGATAATGCAACAATCAACGAATATCCTACTCAGGATATGGAAAAATTAATTGATTCAACCATAAAAGATGTAGAACAATATGCACAAAACTATAACACCGATCTTGCAACTTATGTAACTGTATATTATGGCTTTTCAGATGAAGAAGAGTTCAGAGAATATATAAGCAACATGGTTGAAAGTTACATGAAAGAAAAAATTGTTATCTGTGCCATAGCAAAAGCTGAAGGCATTACCGCTACAGATGATGAAATAAAAGCAAAAAAGCAGGAACTTATGGATAGCTACGGCATAACCGATGAAGATGACTTAAATGACATGTATAACGAAGATGATATCATCTTCTACACCCTTGAAGAAAAAGTAACTGACTTCCTCATCGAAAATGCAGTACCTGCTACTGCAACCGACGCAGAATAAAATTCCGGTTTATACGGGTAAGGGTCGGCAGGATATAGAGGGTGTAACTGCCGAAGTAGGTTTCCTTAAGGGTGCTTATCATATATCAGGTCTTCGAAGGACACGCTCTCGCTCCGTTATCGACGCAGGCTCACTAACCTCAATATAATTTCAGAAAAAA
>JAFUGL010000067.1 GCA_017469405.1 Lachnospiraceae bacterium
AGCTATTATGCCATTTATATAAGTGGCAACATTCTGAAGATAATCCTATCCTTCATATCCGCTCAATGTATAAACCTTTCCGTTAATTACTACAGGTCTATCAATTTTATTAGCCATTTTTTTATCTCCTTGTATTATAAATACTTTTATATCTTAAGTTAATCTTCACGTGCTATAAGATTTTCAAGTCCGAAATGCTTATAGCAATGTTCAGTAACTATTCTACCACGAGGTGTTCGATTAATAAACCCATTTTTTATAAGATAAGGCTCATAAACATCTTCTATGGTACCTGAATCCTCACCGATTGCAGCCGCAAGTGTATCCAAACCGACAGGACCTCCGTTAAATTTATAAATCATTGTCTCAAGGATATTTCTATCGGTATTATCAAGGCCAAGAGAATCCACATCCAGTCTGTCAAGAGCTTCCTTGGCAACATCAAAATCAATCTTACCACTATGCTCAACCTCTGCAAAATCTCTGACTCTCTTTAAAAATCTGTTGGCAAGTCTAGGCGTTCCTCTTGATCTTTTTGCTATCTCCAAGGCTCCCTCATCATCTATGGAAACTCCAAGTACTCCGGCTGACCTGACAATAATCTGCATAAGCTCCGTTACATTATAAAACTCAAGTCTGTTTACAACACCAAATCTGTCTCTTAAAGGTGCTGTAAGCATACCGGCTCTGGTCGTGGCTCCTATCAAAGTAAACCTTGGAAGTTCAAGTCTTATAGACCGTGCACCTGCTCCTTTACCAATAACGATATCTATAGCAAAATCCTCCATAGCCGGATAAAGGACTTCCTCAACCTGTTTATTAAGCCTGTGAATCTCATCGATAAAAAGTACATCATTTGGCGACAGACTGTTAAGAATAGCTGCAAGCTCTCCGGGCTTTTCGATAGCAGGTCCGGAAGTAATCTTAAGATTGACTCCCATCTCATTTGCCACTATTGCAGCAAGTGTTGTCTTGCCAAGTCCGGGCGGTCCGTATAAAAGCACATGATCAAGTGATTCCTTACGTTTTTTGGCCGCCTCAATAAAAACCTTAAGATTCTTTTTTGCCTTTTCCTGACCTATATATTCTGTCAGGTAAGACGGTCTTAATCCCTGTTCAATTTTATCATCCTCTGGCATAATGTCGGCGTTTATTATTCTTTCCATAAATATATTTCCTGTCACAATCAGTATTTATCATCAGATTAAGTAATTCACACAAGTTTCAATACATATTATCTTGTATAAATCTAAATCAATTTCTTTAATGCAGCACTTAAAAGCTCTGAGGTGGACATCTTATCGGCACCTTCAATTTTCTTTATCGCCCTAAGCGCCTCAACATTGGAATATCCAAGACTTGTAAGTGCCATGGCTGTCTCAGTAATAATATCATCATTGGCAGAATCTGACAAGTCATCTGACATATCACTTCCTGTAAATACATCCTCAAGCTTAAATTTATCCTTTAACTCTATTACCGCTCTTTGCGCAGTTTTAGGACCGACACCATTGGCTTTGGCTATAGCCTTATAATCCTCTGATATTACAGCAATTCTAAGCTCATCTAAAGTAAGCTGTGACATAATTGCCAATGCCACCTTTGGTCCGATACCGCTGACTGATATCAAAAGTTTAAACACAGCAACCTCTTCATTTGACAAAAAGCCAAACAAGGTCATATCATCTTCTCTAACATTTAGGTATGTATAGGTGGTTATCTGATCATGCAGCTTAAGCTTTGAGGTTACATTTGTACTTGTCAATATCCTGTAACCTATACCATTATTATCAATGATAAAGCTGTCAACATTGATATTCTCAACAGTTCCTTTTATATATGCGTACATATCAATAATCCTTTCTACGCTTTTGCTGTAAAAAAGGTGCTGCCGATTTGTTATTGGCAACACCTGTCTTTAATCTTATAAGAATTCGAAATCTGCTTCTTCTTCCTCTTCGCCGTCACCTATCATCATTCTGTCAGGCTTTCTGGCATCTTCAATTTCACCAACGAAAATCTCATCATCATCTTCATCACTTGAGTTTGCAGCCGGCTTAACATCTTCTTCAGCTTTCTTAAAGAATCTTGATGAAGCTGATTCCTTAACAGGCTCTTCCTTTACAGGTTCAACCTTTGGCTCTTCCTTTACAGGCTCAACCTTAACATCATTTTCAACCTTTGCACTCTGTGCTTTAGCGTTTGCAATTATCTTGGCAGCCTGTGCCTCAGCATTTTTGATAATTTCATCAGCTTTCTTCTTAGCCTCGGTATCATCAAAAGATGAAGCGTTATCAGCTTTAGCAACCTGATTTTCCAATTCAAACATCTTAAGACGGTTTTCCTGTAATGAAGAATTAAGCTTTTCTAAATCTTCCTCAAATTTATTTCTCTCGTTATATACTTCTTCATATGCTCTGTAAACTGAATCTACAAATGAATCTACATCAGATGCCTTATAACCGAAAAGGCCTTTTTTAAACTTCTGAGTTTTAATATCTATTGGCTTTATCATGTAATTTTCCTCCGTAACTGTGAATTCGTAACTAAAATCATAACATAATTATCAAAAAAATACAAGTGGTTAAATAGTGATAAATGTGTTAAACTTGTATTAATAAATTGTAAATATTTTACATATTTTATTGATGTTTGTCTACAAAATTGACTTTAGATTTATTAATATGCGAACTATATATTATGTAAATCACGAGGTAAAAGATATGTTAATTATCAAAAATAAAGCAAGAGCCAATAAATTTATACAACTTGATAATTATTTTGATACTAGGGACATTGTTTTGTTTGACATCGAAACTACCGGTTTCGCCGCACAAACTACCACTCTTTATCTAATCAGATGTGCAAGCTATGAAGATGGCGAGCTTATAATCACACAGTGGTTCAACAATGATGGTCAGTCCGAAGTTGAAATAATAAACAGTTTTTTTGAGTATATATCCGGTTTTAAAACCATTATTCATTATAACGGAGACGGTTTTGATATACCGTATGTAAGTAAAAAGCTTGAAGAACACAAGCTGTCCTATACATTTGATGAACTAGAAAGCTATGATTTATATAAGCATATAAGACCTTATAAAAATATACTTCATCTGGATGATCTGAAGCAAAAAAGCATCGAGCAGTTTCTTGACATCCATCGTCTCGATAAGTACTCCGGTGGCGATTTAATAAAAATTTATAAAGAATATCTTGATAAACCGGACGATAAGAAGGAACAATTGCTTTTGCAGCATAATTATGAAGATATTGAAGGACTTATATATAACTGCTGTCTTATATCTTATATCAAGCTTTCTGAAGGTTGTTTTTATGTTCATTCAATGAGTGTCAGAAAGAATAAGCTTTTATTTTCACTTTCGCTTGATTATGAGATACCTAAAAGGATTTCATTTGGCAAAAATCAAATCACGGTTACCGGCTATCAAAATGAAGCAACCATAAATGTACCTATATTCGAGGATACACTTAAGTTTTTCTTTGAAGATTATAAGGATTACTACTATCTTCCTGTTGAAGACAGAGCAATTCATAAAAGCGTAGCGACCTATGTAGATAAGAATTATCGTGAAAAAGCAACGAAGGAAACCTGTTATGTCAAGCAATCAGGATACTTCATCACACAGCTTGAAGGTGATATAATAACAGGCTACAAAAAATCATATAACGATAAAGAAAGCTACATAGAACTCAATGATTCATTTTTACAAGATATGGATAAAATAAATGAATATGCAAAATATATAATAAGCAGGCTTATTTAGCCTGCTTATTAAAATCAATCTGTCAGTTTAATTGTATATTCATTAAAATCAGTTGCACCATCGTCGTATGGTTTAAAATAAAATGTCAATTCCTTATTTTTAAGATAACTTGCATCTTCAGGTTGATAAAAATATTCAGGTTCAGGTCGTACAAGGTATATTTGAAGTAAAAAATAACGTTTTTCACCGGATCCTACTTCAGGATAGATAATAGTAAAACCATATGGCGGTTTATCAGCTGTGTCAACAAAACAAGCTGTTGATAACTCTTCATCTCCTAAATGACCATAACTAAGTTCAAACTTATCATTGTCTATATGTCCTGTATGAAATTTAAGATTTTTACCACTAACATTTTCTATGGATATTAGATAAGCCGGAACAGTTTTAGTAATAGTTTTTCCAATATCAGCGTCATAACCCACATACTGTTCTACTTCAACAACGCCTGCTGATTCTATCTTGCAGACATTATCATCAACAAGAACTTTATAATTATAATCAGAAAAATCATTTTTGGTACTATCTTCTACATCAGTGATATCGCTATCACCATTTTGCGATTCGTCATTTTGCTGATAACTATTAGAATCTGACGAATCTTGTTCATTAACAATTTCAGTTACAGATTCTGTAAATTTATTTTCATCTTTTTTAGTATCATTATCACCGCATGCCACAAGAGTTATAACAAATACACATACCAATACAAACGCGATTATTTTCCTAAGTTTCACTTAACTACCTCCTTTTTTATGACTACTTATTATTCAAAAATTTAATCTATATTATTAAAACAGACATAATATAACATATAAGAAAACACTTTGTAAACTATTTATAAGCAAATTATCTTTTTATCAAAAATACCACTTTGAGATAACATCCGATAGATGAATTTTCAACAAAAAAGAGACAAATAATCAATTTAAAAAAATCGCCTTACGGCGATTTTTTAATAAGTGGAGCTGGCGGGAATCGAACCCGCGTCCGAAGGCTCTTCCATTACATCTTCTCCCATTACAGCCTTATGTTTTGACATTCCCTCGATAAAGCGCCCATAGGCAGGCTCATCATCTTGGTAGCTTCATAAATTTTCTCAAATCGCAAAGCTTAGACCTGAGAGTTTCCCACTAAGTCGGTGCCAGAATCCAAAGTCGTGGGATGCCTTGGTCTGACAAGCTGCAACTAGGCAGCTAATGCAAAATTATCTTCTGCGTTTATATTTAAGTTTTCCAAGTTTTTACATGGTCCTGGTCCATGAATGGCTAACATAATTTCTAAACCCCCGTCGAAACCGGTACAACCCCTTATAATTGTACGGTTGCAGAAGTTATATATTTAAACTAATTTCTTAATTTGCATCAGTAGGTGTATCATCTTCATATGAGTCACTATCAGTAGATACATCAGCATCTGTATCGGTTGCCTCTTCTGTATCATCAGATACAAAGCCTAATTTCGCACTGTAATTATTATTCCAATAATTACTCATCCATGCATCATAATATACTGCAGTTACTGTTTCATTTGCCTTTCTTCTTTCAGCATTTACCTTGTATAGCTTTTTTCCCAAAGGGTATCCGATACATGCACCTATAAACATTGCAATAACGACAACCCATACAGCTTTAACTAATCTTTTTTTCTTTTGAACCTTTTCTCTGTTTTTCTTTTCCTTCTTATATCTGTCAACCTTGGCCTGACTCATATCTTTCTCCTCACAGCTTTTCTTTATCTCATTTTTATTTCGGCATATATCAAATAATCATAATACCTTTTATCCGAGATTTCTTACCTTAAAATCTCTTTCAGCTTCGCGTTTAACATCCTTTTTGGCTATATCCTGACGCTTATCGTAAAGCTTTTTACCTTTTGCAAGTCCAATTTCAACCTTTACACGACTATCTTTAAAGTAAACCTTCAAAGGAACTATGGTGTAACCCTTTTGCTGCTGACTGCCAATGAGTTTATTTATCTCATATTTATGCAGCAAAAGCTTTCTTGTTCTAAGAGGATCCTTGTTAAATATATTACCCTTTTCATACGGAGATATATTCATCCTGTGGACAAAAACCTCTCCGTTATTTATACCAACAAAGGATTCCTTTATACTGCATTTACCCATTCTCAAAGATTTAACCTCTGTTCCGACAAGCTCAATGCCCGCCTCATAGGTTTCCTCGATAAAATAATCATGGTAGGCTTTTTTATTGTTAGCTATTAATTTTATACCACTTTGTTTAGCCATAACTCTCTCCCAATTATATTTTAATTTCTCATAAAATACAATGCTTTATATCATAAGAAATCAAAAAACATACTACTCTATATTATCATCAATTATTGAAAAATCAATATTTTTCTTGATTTTATCACAATTTAAGACCTTTATCCTTACCTTATCTCCCAACTGATATTTTTTGCCCTTATTCTTACCGACCATAGCATACTCATCCTCGTTGAAGAAATATAAATCATCATTCATGTAAGCGATTGAAACCGCTCCCTCAACGGTATTATCAAGCTCAACAAATATATAGCTTGAAGTAACACCTGATATTACTCCGTCAAATTCCTCTCCTATATGCTCTGACATATATTCGATTTCCTTTAACTTTATAACATCTCTCTCGGCTTCCTCTGCACGTCTTTCCTTTGATGAATTATCATCTGCAACTGTCGGAAGAATTCTCTTATAGCGACTGATTCTTTTTTCAGTAAGCTCACCATGAAGATTTTCCTTGATTATCCTATGAATCTGCAAATCAGGATATCTTCTTATAGGTGATGTAAAATGGCAGTAATACTTACATGACAAACCAAAATGACCTGTACATTCTGTCGAATACCTTGCCTGTTTCATAGAACGAAGCATCATCTTACTTATAAGAGCTTCATACGGTTCACCTTCAATTTTAACCAAAAGCTTTTGAAGCTCCTTTGGATGAACCTCTCCACCCTGTGATTTGAGATAAAGGCCGAAATTACTCATAAAATGAGTAAGCTGCTCTATCTTTTCCTGATCAGGATCCTCATGGACTCTGTATTCAAATGGAAGCTCCTGCCAGAAATAATCTTCAGCTATGGTTTCATTTGCCATGAGCATAAAATCCTCGATTATATTGGTTGCTGTATTTCTTTCATAAGGTTTAATCTCTACAGGCTTGTGGTTTTCATCCACAATTATCTTGGTTTCCTGCACATCAAAATCAATCGAACCTCTCTTATGTCTGGCTGTTCTTATAATTTCGGAGAGTTCCTTCATCATATCAAACATATAGATAAGATAATCATATCTTTCCATAACTTCATTATCTGAACGGTCTAAAATCTTCTGTACATTTGTATATGACATTCTCTCATTTACATTTATTACACCTTCAGTTATATAATGGTTTATAACCTTACCCTTTTTATCTATATCCATTACACAGCTAAGTGTAAGTCTGTCAACGCCCGCATTTAACGAACAGATTCCATTTGAAAGCTTGTGCGGAATCATAGGAATAACACTGTCAACCAGATAGCAGCTTGTACCTCTTTTTAAAGCCTCTTTATCAAGAGGTGATTTCTCCTTAACATAATGAGATACATCTGCGATATGAACTCCGAGAGTATATATACCGTTATCATAAGATAATGTAATAGCATCATCCAAATCTTTAGCATCTTCACCATCTATCGTAACAGTATGAAGCTTTCGAAAGTCCTTTCTTCCTTCGATATCAGCCGGATTTACTTCATCAGGTATATCATTTAAAGAATCCATAACCTTATCCGGATATTCCACCGGTATATCATATGCTCGTACGACAGACATTATGTCTGTTGACGGATCATTTACATGTCCAAGTATCTCAACAATCTTTCCTTCAGGAGATTTTCTTTTTTCTCCATAAGACAAAAGCTGACATACAACCTTATGTCCACTCATGGCACCCATTGCATTTTCCGATGCTACGTATATATCATCTGCGATCTTTTGATTATCCGGAATTACAAAGCCAAAGCTTCCCTGCTTGTCATAGGTTCCGACAACAACCTGTGTACCTCTTTCTAAAATCTCAACAACCTTTGCCTCTCTTCTCTTTCCCGGCTCAATATAGCTCGCCGGCATAATAACAACTCTGTCTGAATTAAATGCGTCAAGACTGTCTCTTGCAGGTATGAAATAATCATCCTTTTCACCCTCAACTCTTACAAAGCCATAGCCCTTTTTATTGCCTATATATATACCTACCAGAAGATTTTCATCCATCTTTTTATATTTTCCTTTTGGTGTAACGGATATCTTTCCTTCTTTAACAAGCTCATCCAAAGCAAGCTCAACTCGCTTTTTATCTTCATTTGAAACCTGAAGTAAAAATCTTATATCCTTAAGTCTCATAGGTTTATAGGCTTCATCACATATAAAATCATATAATTTTTCTTTTATAATCTCTCTTTTTTCTCCCATTTTCCCCTCCAAGCAGTATTTAATAATACCTTCTACAGTCAGTATATAATATTAGCTTTCATTTTTTTTTGCATTAAATCTTTCAAGAAAGCTATGTGTTTCATCTTCAGATTTATATCCCGGAAATGTATCAAGACATACATTATGTATGCTGTTAAATATACTTCTTTCTATACCCGGATTATCCTCCTTAAGATGCTTTATCAATGTCTTTATTTCCTGACGCTTGCTTCCTCCACCGCCATTATCACACATTGTGCAATTTTCGGTAAATCGGCAGGCGCATTGTATAAATTCCAGCTCATTGTATCTTCTCCATGATATAATATCATCTTCATGTATGCAGTACATAGGACGGATAAGCTCCATACCTTCAAAATTCTTACTATGAAGCTTCGGCAGCATCGCCTGTAACTGTGAACCGTAAAACATCCCCATAACCGTGGTTTCGATTACATCTGAAAAATGATGTCCTAAAGCAATTTTATTACAACCAAGCTCTTTAGCTTTATTGTAAAGATGTCCTCTTCTCATCCTCGCACAAAGATAGCAGGGTGAATCGTCAGTATTATTTGCCACCTCAAATATATCTGTTTCAAATATAGTTATAGGAATTTCCAAAAGTTTAGCATTGCTTTCTATCTTCTGTCTGTTTATCTCATTATACCCGGGATCCATAACCAGATATACTACCTCAAAATCGACCTCACTTATACGCTGAAGCATCTGAGTAAGCTTTGCCATAAGCATGGAATCCTTTCCACCCGATATACATACAGCAATCTTATCGCCCTCCTGTATAAGCTCATAGGTCTTTATCGCTTTGATAAACGGTGTCCAAAGCTTCTTTCTGTATTTCTTTGTTATGCTCTGTTCTATTCTTTGAACAACAGTTAATTCCCTGGCCATTTTAATTATAATCTCCTCATAATATAAATTTAGTCAAATTGTTTTATATATTAACAATTATTTGTTAGTTCATTATAGCACATCTCAAATATATTTATAAATTCATGTAATTCCTCTTCGGTAGTCATATGACTCAGGCTGATTCTCCATGAAGAAAGCGCATTTTTACGATTCTTACTTACCGCAAACACTGCCCTTGACGGAAGATTGTCTGTACTGCAGGCAGATTTTACGGATACGCATACTCCCTTTTCGTTAAGTGCCTTTTGGAATACCGAGCCTTTTACTCCCTTAACACTTATATTAAGTATATGAGGTATGGTATTATCCGGCGAATTGACAGTAACCAATGGATATTTTGCAAATGATTCTCTTAAATATCTGTTGTATCCGCTGACTGTATCATATCTTTCCTTCTGCTTTTTAAGCGCAAGTAAAAGCGCAGTTTCAAGACTTTTATTAAGAGAGACCGTTGGTGTACCGCTTCTATATATAGTCGTGCTTGCTCCACCATATATAATAGGTTCAAGTACAAGACCTTTTTTCTTATAGAGTAATCCGCTTCCAATTATTCCAAAAAATTTATGAGCCGATAAGCTTACGGTATCTGCCAGTGAAAAATCAACATCAATTTTACCGACCGCCTGTGTAGCATCTATATGCAGCAAGCAATTCGGATAATCCTTTAAAGCCTCTCTTATTTCTTTAACAGGCTGTATGGTTCCAAGCTCACTGTCTACAGCACAAACTGTAACAAGAACAGTATCCTTTCTAAGCAAAGAACGAAGACTCTCCATATCAACTCTTCCGTCCGTTCCGATTTTTACCATATCTATCTCATAGCCTGCCTCCTGAAGTGCCGTAAGAGGTGCACTTACAGACGAATGTTCAAGCGGCGTAGTTATTATATGCTTACCTACATGACGCATCGTATGAGCTATCCCTCTTATGGCAAGATTATTGCTTTCAGTTGCACCTGAAGTATAGATAATCTCATCCTCGCATATATGAAACAAATCAGCTATGGATTTATTAATTTCATCCTGCATATTTCTTGCCGCATCACCCGCTATATGCTTTGAATTGGCATTTCCGATAAGCTTTCTTTCTGTTTCACAAAATATATCAAGAACACTCTCATCAACAGGAGTATTGGCTGAATAATCAAGATAAATCATCCTATCTGTCTCCTCTGTCAAAATGTGTTATATCCTTTATAACCTCTCCGGCTATAATAAGTCCGACCACAGACGGTACAAAGGCTGTCGAACCCGGTATATCCCGCTTTACTGTGCATTTTCTTGTATCAGGCGGACATATACAGTTTGTACGGCAGCTTATAGACATATCCTCCAAAGGACGTATAGGCTTTTCCTTGGAATATACACATTTAAGCTTATCAATTCCACGCTTTCTGCACTCATATCTCATAACCTTTGCAAGCGGACAAACCGAGGTTTCATATATATCAGCGACCTCAAACATATAAGGATTAACCTTGTTACCGGCACCCATTGAGCATATAATCGGAGTCCCTGCCGTTTTTGCGTTCATTACAAGCTCAAGCTTACCTGTAACCGTATCAATGGCATCAACTATATAGTCATATTCGGTAAAATCAAATTCATCCTTAGTGTCAGGAAGATAAAATGTTTTGTAAGCCCTGACCTCACATTTTGGATTTATATCCAGAATTCTTTCCTTTGCAACATCCACCTTATACTTACCGACAGTACTTCTTGTGGCAAGAATCTGTCTGTTAATATTGGTCAGACAAACCTTATCGTCATCTATTATATCAAGAGCACCTACTCCGGAGCGTGCAAGTGCTTCAACGGTATATCCACCTACACCGCCTACTCCAAATACTGCAACTCTTGATTTTTCAAGCTTATCCATGGCTTCCTTGCCAAATACAAGTTCTGTTCTCGAAAATTGATTAAGCATGTTTTTTTACATCTCCTATATTAGTGACAATTCTGTATCCGGCTATTTCTACTCTTCTTTCGAGGCAGCCGCGACATTCGGCAGCTTCTTCTCCGGTACAGATTTTATTTTCGTATAAATCATATTTTTTTCTTGTTTCAACAGGTGAAAGATTGGGCATAACAACATTTGCACCACTTTTTAATCCAAGTTCTCTACCAAGTGGTGATATTGTTCCAAGTGCTGTTGTCGACGGAATAAGAGCATAAGGGAACATAAGCCTTAAGATGGATACTAACTTTAAAGTTAATTCCAAAGTTCCATTTTCTTTACCTGAAAAAGGTGTATCTTTGTGATTTATATAAGGTCCTATCCCTATCATATCCGGTTTTAATTCCTGCAAAAATCTTAAATCAGCGACAAGATTTTGAGTCGTCTGATACGGAGAACCTACCATAAATCCCGATCCAACCTGATATCCTATCTTTTTTAAATCAAAAAGGCATCTTTTTCTGTTATCCAATGACATGCTGTCCGGATGAAGCTTTGAATAATGCTCATCATCTGCTGTTTCATGTCTAAGTAAAAATCTTCTTGCTCCGGAATCAAAATATCTTTTGTAGCTTTCGAAAGATTTTTCACCTATAGATAAAGTTATTGCACAATCAGAATATGACTTGTTAATTTCAGATACAATTTCACAAATCAAATCATCGGTATAATATGGATCTTCACCACCTTGAAGAACGAAGGTTCTATATCCAAGTTTATATCCATTTTCACAGCATTTTAAAATATCTTTTTTGCTAAGCCTGTATCTTTCAGATTTAATATTGCTTTTTCTTATACCACAATAATAACAATCATTTTTACAATAATTTGTAAACTCTATAAGACCTCTTATATAAACCTCATCCTTATAATTCATCCTTCTTATTTCATCTGCGGCCATATGCAGCTTATCATCATATATATCCGTTTCCAACAATTCAATCAATTCATCATCTTTTAAATTTTTATTTATTTTTAAATCATAAATAAGGTTTTTCAAATCTACATTCCTCTTGAAAATTTAATAATTTATATCTTTTAATTATATACGAATTATATATTTATTACAAACCATATCAGACTTTTTTGTTTTATATACCTTATAATTTTTTTCTATAAAGAAGAAATAAAGCCCACAGAAAAAATCCGTGGGCTTATAAAATCATATAACTAATTTAAAAACTTTGAAGATAATAACAAAGCAATCAGCATAAACAGAAAACCAAGTACAGCTGTAATCTTTCTCAGCACTGCTTCCTTTGATTTACCTTTGTTCTTACTCCAATAAGTATCAGCTCCGCCTCCACTTATAGAACTTGTAAGTCCGCCTTCTTTTCCTTCCTGCATCAAAACTATGATGGATAACACTATTGAAATTATTATAAATATTATAATTAACGCTGTTTTCAATTGAAAAACCTCCTAAACAAAGCAATCTAAATTAATTCAACACACTTTGCATATATTATCACAGAAGAAAATATTTGGCAATACTTTTTTTAATCTTCTTCAACCGGCTCAAGTGGAACATCTGAAGTACAGTGTGCACACTTGATAGCCTTAATGTCTATCTCAGTTCTGCAATAAGGACAGACTTTAGTGGTCTTCTCTTCCTCTTCCTTCTTCTTACCGATTGTCATAAGCTTATTCATTGCCTTAAGCATAAGGAATAAAACAAATGCAACAATCAGGAAATTAATAACGGAAGTTATAAAAGCACCCCACTCAATGTAAGCGCCTGTGCTTCCAATCTGGGTTCTTCCTCCAACCTCTGCTCCACCGATAGCTGCGATAAGCGGATTAATGAAATCCTCTGTAAATGCAGTGATGATAGCTGCAAATGCACCACCGATGATAACACCGATTGCCATGTCCATTACATTGCCCTTAAGAGCAAATTCTTTGAATTCCTTCAAAAACTTTTTCATGTGTCTTCTCCTTTTTATATTATTTTTTATTACTTTTTACTTTACAATGAGTGACTTTCCTGTCATCTCTGCCGGCTGTGGTAATTCCATCATCTCAAGCAATGTAGGAACTATATCAGCAAGGCATCCACCCTCACGAAGCTTAACATCGCCGTAATTATATAATATAAACGGAACCTGATTAGTAGTATGGGCAGTATGAGGTGCACCTGTCTCATAATTAATCATCTGTTCTGCGTTACCGTGATCTGCACAGATAAATAATACTCCATCAACTGATTTAACTGCATCAACTGCTGCACCGACACATTTATCAACTGTCTCAACAGCTGAAACGGCAGCAGGTATAACTCCTGTATGACCGACCATATCAGGATTAGCAAAATTGATAATTATCACATCATATTCACCTGAAGTGATTGCTGCATTGAGCTTCTCGCTAACCTCAGGAGCGCTCATCTCGGGCTGAAGGTCATAGGTTGCAATTGCAGGTGATTTAACAAGAATACGGCTTTCGCCCTCATTTGGCTCCTCTATACCACCATTGAAGAAAAATGTAACGTGTGCATACTTTTCTGTCTCTGCAAGTCTAAGCTGCTTTAATCCAAGTGATGCAAGATACTCACCAAAGGTATTCTTAATCTCTTCCTTCTTAAATGCAACTAATTTGTTAGGAATTGTCTCATCATAATCCTTAAAGCAAACATATGTAAGAGGAAAACGTCCGTTAGGTCTTGCAAATCCGTCGAAATCATCACAACAAAAAGCTCTTGTAATCTCTCTTGCTCTGTCAGGTCTGAAGTTAAAGAATATAACCGAATCATTTTCCTTAACAAGAGATATAGGCTTACCACCTTCAGTTATTACAGTCGGAAGCACGAACTCGTCAAATACCTCCTTATCATAAGAATCCTGCATAGCTTGTATAGGATCTTCGGCAGTTACACCCTCACCTGTAACAAGTGATTTATATGCAAGCTCAACTCTGTCCCAACGATTATCTCTGTCCATGGCATAATAACGACCTGAAAGTGATGCCACCTTACCTACACCTATCTCCTTGGTCTTTGCAACAAGTTCCTCGAGATAGCCCTTACCTGATGCAGGAGGTGTATCTCTTCCGTCAAAGAAAGGATGAAGATAAACATTTGATAATCCTTCCTTCTTACAAAGCTCAAGTATTGCATAAAGGTGTGTATTATGACTGTGAACGCCGCCATCTGAAAGAAGTCCCCACAGATGAAGGTCTGAATTATTCTTCTTACAGTTTTCAATAGCAGCCAGCAATTCCTCATTCTTAAAGAAATCGCCATCCTTAATTGACTTTGTAATTCTTGTTAAATCCTGATATATAACTCTTCCGGCGCCCATATTCATATGTCCCACCTCTGAGTTACCCATCTGTCCGTCAGGAAGTCCTACAAAAAGTCCTGATGCATTGCCCCTTACAAATGGACATTCTGCCATAAGCTTGTCCATAACAGGAGTATCAGCCATAGCAACAGCATTAGCTTCCTTGATGTCGCTTATGCCGTATCCGTCAAGTATCATTAATACTACTGGTTTTTTAGTCATTTTATGTATCTCCTTTTTTAATTATGGTTGCGAATAACCTGATAAAATCCAAAAACAATATATATTATATATCAAAAAGGGTTGTTTTTTCAAGTGTTATCAGTTAGTTAAATCAAATTATTAGTGAATACAATAAATTAATGTATTATATTTTATTTATAGTACTCTCCCAAGCTGATTCCGTTTATACCAAGTGGTATTTCATGATCAAGACCGATGAATTTTTCACCATCGTTCCAAAGAACCTCTTTTACAAATTCATACTTTTCTTCATCCCAGGTAGTAAAGTCATCAAGAACCATTCCACCGGTGTCTCCGGAATTGGCATTAAAGCACCAGAAAGTATGATTAAGATGATTTTCCTTTATCAGCTGACGCATGTAGGTCATCCATGTAATGTTTGGCTCTGTCATAAAGCCTCCCCACTCTCCTATAAGAAGCGGTGCGATATTTTCTTCCTTTATGTAAAACCAGTTATCATGCCAGCAGTCCTCCATCAGACTGTCAAAATCATAATCTCCTTCAAACCAAGGCTGTGCATATACTGTCGGACCGTAATCATGTGGTGAATAAACCAGTTTATTCTGATATTTGCCAAGGTCAACAGGATTGTCCTTTACACCTCTTAGATTTCCGCCCCACCAGTTAAAGTAGTAATCCTTCTCATCCGTTGATGAAAAGTCTCCATTTTTCTTGATATCCATAGGATATATCTCGATGCCCTCTACAAGCACGAGTACATTAGGATTTTTTTCAAATACTCTTGCCGCTGCCTGTTCTGCTACATATTTCCAATTATTTGCATCCTTGGAATTATCCCATTTCGCTGCGCCGTCGCCCTCGTAAGGCTTGCCATGAGGCTCATTTTTTAAATCATAGGCTATGATTGTGTCATCGTTTTTATATCTATCAGCCATCCATGAAAGAGCACTGTAATAATCTTCTACCGATACACTATCCGTATACCAAAGGTTTACCATATGTCCACTGGCATTGGTTTCAGCACTGTGTATATCTATGATAAGCTTTAATCCGTTGGCACGACACTGACCTATAACATAATCAAATATCTGAAGACTGTCCATTCCTACAAGATAATCGTTGGTTGCCTGATTAAAATTTGCATCAGGATATTCACCATGCGACCACTGATTTATAAGCTGGGCTGACATAGGAACTCTTATAACATTGAAACCATGATTGGCTATTTCCTGAATTGATTGATTAAGATCACTTGCCCAAAGTCCGTCAAAGGTATTGGTTCCGGTGTTATATCCAAACCAGTTAATTCCCGTAAGCCAGACCTCGTTGCCGTCCTTGTCAAGTATTTTACTTCCGTCGGTATATAGCCAATCATCGGTTGTAGGCTCCGGAACATCCATCGCACCATAGTCAACATCACGTTCCACATAAACATCGCTGCCTGATGAGCTGCCTTTTTTGTCATCACTATCCGAATCCTTTGTACTGTCTTTTTCGGAATCATCCGATGAATCAGAACTTTCGTTTTCATCTGTGTCGACATTATCCGAACTATCAGATTCATCTTCGTCATTAATAGCATTTTCACTTTGTTTATTATTACCATCAGCCTTATTATCTCTTTTTTTCTGTATAGACATGCCAAATAATATACCAAGTAAAAATGTAACGACAAAGGCTTGAATTATGATTATAATAACTAATTTTTTATTCATTATTGAATCCTTTCCATAATCTTATCATACAAGGTCTGTCTTATATGAAACTCCTCGCACAGATTATCTATCTCTTTTTTAATCTCATGCTTCTTTTCGGCAGGTAATTCATGCTTTCTCTTTACTGCCCTAATCAGCAGGTTCTTAGGTGAGCTGTCATAGTCCACGAATTCAAGTATCTGTGACTTGTAGCCACAGTATTCAAGGACATTTGAACGAATTGTATCGGTCATTAATGCCGATATACGTTCCTTAATAATTCCGTGTTTGGTGAGAATCGAAAGGTCTTCCGTGGCTATCATGGAATTAACCTCTTTTTGACAGCACGGTACGGACATTATAATTCCCACATTCCAGTTTATGGCGTTGTATAAGGCATAATCTGTCGCCGTATCGCAGGCATGAAGCGTAACTACCATATCCACCTTGTTATGTGGTTCATAACCGTTTATATCTCCAAGCTCAAAATGAAGATTTTCATAATTATATTTTTTTGCCGTTTCATTACATTTTTCTATAACATCCTCTTTTAAGTCAAGTCCGGTCATATGAACATTATAACCCTTTATCTCAACCAGATAATAATATAGAATGAAAGTAAGATACGACTTGCCACAACCAAAATCAACTATATGCATATCCTTGCTTGGATAATCCTTAACCACATCCTCTACAAGCTCAAGGAAGCGATTAATCTGTCTGTATTTTCCGTACATCGGCTTAACTATTTTGCCTTCCTTGGTGAAGATACCCAAATCAACCAACGGTG
>JAFUGL010000068.1 GCA_017469405.1 Lachnospiraceae bacterium
AGCAGGTCTTTTACTTGCATCCAGAGACTTGATGGGTGGATACAACTGGGTTAAGGAAAATGCAAGTGATGAAAATATTGGTAAGGCTGTTGAAAAACAGAAGTCCAAATATGCCGGAAATGAAGTTATGGGCAAGAAGCTTATCTGAAAGCTCCAAATCATGCATAGCAGCACTTCTCACAAGCACAGCGTCTGCATCAGCAAAATCATCAGTCTTCTCATAGTTATCAGTAAATAAATCCATACCGCAGTCAGCTATAGGATTTAAGCAATTAACCTTTATCATCTTTAAATCTCCTTTAATGTATATCTTTTATCATCAAATCATATATTATTATATAAATGCCTTAAATATATGTTCTTATGAATTAGCCTCTTCGAATTCCTTCATAAATGCAACGAGCTTCTCAACACCTTCGATTGGCATAGCGTTGTAGATAGATGCGCGCATACCGCCTACGCTTCTGTGTCCCTTAAGGTTTACAAATCCTGCCTCTGTTGCTTCCTTAACGAACTTAGCGTCAAGCTCATCATTTCCTGTTACAAACGGAACATTCATCAAAGAACGATCCTTCTTTTCAACTGTTCCCTTGAACATCTTTGAAGAATCAAGGAAATCATAAAGGATTGCTGCCTTCTTCTCATTGTGAGCCTTCATAGCTGCAAGACCACCCATTTCCTTAACCCACTTAAACACAAGACCACAGATGTAAATTCCGTAGCATGGAGGTGTATTGTAAAGGGAATCATTGTCAGCCTGAGTCTTATACTTAAGCATTGTTGGGCAAAACTCAGGAACATCATCTCTGATTAAGTCTTCTCTTATTATAACCACAACTACACCTGCAGGTCCGACATTCTTCTGAACACCAAAGTAGATTAAGCCGTAGTCACTTACATTTACAGGCTGTGAAAGTATATCTGATGACATATCTGCAACAAGAATCTTACCCTTTGTATTTGGAAGTTCCTTAAATGCAGTTCCGTAAATAGTATTGTTATGGCAGATATATACATAGTCTGCATCCTCTGATATAGGTAAATCAGAGCAATCAGGTATGTATGAGAAGGTCTTATCTGCTGATGAAGCGATAGCATTTGCCTTAAGATATTTCTTACCTTCCTCATAAGCCTTCTTAGCCCACTGTCCTGTAATTATATAATCAGCAACTCCGTTTTTCATAAGGTTCATAGGTATAGCTGCAAACTGCTGTGAAGCACCACCCTGAAGGAAAAGCACCTTGTAGTTATCAGGGATCTCAAGTAAGTCTCTTAAATCCTTCTCTGCTTCCTTGATGATGTTGTCATATACCTTTGAACGATGGCTCATCTCCATAACGCTCATTCCCGAGCCCTTATAATCCATCATCTCGTCTGCTGCCTGCTGTAAAACAACCTCAGGTAATACTGAAGGTCCTGCTGAAAAATTAAATACTCTTGCCATTAATAAAATCCTCCTGAATATTATTTATATATTTATTACTTTGTATATTACTTGTTATTATCTTACTTATTTTTCTCATCCAAATCCTGCTGGTCAAAGCATGTCTCAAGAGGAGCTCCTGCAGGAACCATTGGCCAAACCTTATCATCTTTATCGATTATACAATCGATTACTACAGGCTTGTTAAGCTTGATTGCATCCTTAAGAGCCTTTTCAAACTCCTTAAGATTTGTTGCTCTTACACCTTTTGCGCCTAAAGCCTCGGCAACCTTTACGAAATCAACATTATCCTCAAGCACGGTATTGGAATATCTCTCACCGTAGAAAAGTGTCTGCCACTGTCTAACCATACCGAGAACGTGATTATTTATAACTACCTGAATGATAGGAATGTTATATCTTGCTGCTGTAGCAATCTCATTCATATTCATTCTGAAGCATCCGTCACCGGCGATATTGATAGTAATATTGTCAGGCTCACCAACCTTTGCACCGATACATGCCCCAACACCGTATCCCATAGTACCAAGTCCACCTGATGAAAGAAGCTGTCTTGGCTTAGTGTACTTATAGTACTGTGCAGCCCACATCTGATGCTGTCCTACGTCAGTAGTAATAGTAGCCTTACCTTTGGTTATCTCATATATCTTATTGATTATTGCAGGTCCTGAGAAAGCATTCATATCGCCATGATCAGGATATGCTTTCTTTAATTCCTCAATCTCAGCATGCCATTCAGGTTTCTTTCTTGCCTTAATTCTTGAAGAAATCATCTTAAGAACCTCTTTGGCATCACCTATAACGCTTGCATCAACAACTACATTCTTATCAACCTCTGCGGCATCTATATCCAACTGTAATATCTTGGCATTGGCTGCAAACTTCTTGGCATCACCGATAACTCTGTCTGAAAATCTTGCGCCGACAACGATTACAAGGTCAGCCTTATTTACAGCAAAGTTTGAAACCTTTGTACCGTGCATACCAATCATACCGGTATATCTTTCATTAGTTCCGTCAAATGCACCTTTACCCATAAGAGTATCACATACAGGAGCATCAATCTTATCAGCAAGCTTCTTTAACTCCGGTGAAGCATCAGCAGCTATCACACCGCCACCTGCTATGATAAACGGTCTCTCACTCTTATCGATAAGCTTTACTGCCTGCTCCAAATCCTCTGCCTTAATTGTACTTGTAATTCTTTCGATTGACTCCGGTGCCTTTGCCTCGTAATCAGCAACATTGGCAGTTACATCCTTTGTAACGTCTACAAGTACAGGACCCGGTCTACCGGTCTTGGCAATCTTAAATGCCCTTCTTATGGTATCAGCAAGCTTATGTACATCCTTAACGATAAAGCTGTGCTTTGTAATAGGCATAACCACGCCTGCTATATCTATCTCCTGGAAGCTGTCCTTACCAAGTGCTGTAACATTTACATTTGCTGTAATTGCAACAAGCGGTATGGAATCCATATATGCTGTAGCAATACCTGTTACAAGGTTTGTAGCACCCGGACCTGAAGTAGCCATACAAACACCAACCTTACCGGTTGCTCTGGCATATCCGTCAGCAGCATGTGCAGCACCCTGCTCATGGGAAGTAAGTATATGATGAATCTCATCCTGATGCTTGTAAAGTGCATCATATACATTAAGTATAGTACCTCCCGGATATCCGAATACTGTATCAACTCCCTGCTCTTTTAAACATTCAATAATTATCTCTGAGCCTGTTAATTGTTTCATACAAATTCTTCCTTTCTATTTTTCTGCTGTATGAATTATATCTAATCCTTCGCAGGCACGCTTTCGCTACCCTCCGACGCAGCGGTACTAAGTTCGAAAATGCCTCACTAAGTACCGGCGTCTACAGAGTACCTGCTGAAGGATTAATATAATTCATACAGCTTTTTTTCTATAATAATTATGTTTGATAGAATAACACAATCCATATAATATTTCAAATCATAATTTGTTATGTTGTTAATCCTTTATCTCAAGTACTGCGCCTCTGTTACCTGAAGTTACCATCTTAGCATATCTTGCAAGATATCCTGTTGTTACCTTTGGCTCCTTTGGTGTCCAGTTAGCTTTACGCTTTGCAAGTTCCTCATCAGAAACTCTTAAGTTGATGGAGTAATTATTGATATCAATCTCAATTATATCTCCTTCTTCTACAAATGCGATAGGTCCGCCAACTGCTGCTTCCGGTGATACATGTCCGATGGAAGCTCCACGGCTTGCTCCTGAGAAACGTCCGTCAGTTATAAGTGCTACGGATGAACCAAGTCCCATACCTGCAATTGCTGATGTAGGATTGAGCATCTCTCTCATACCCGGACCGCCCTTAGGTCCTTCATATCTTATAACAACTACATCTCCGTCAACAATCTTTCCTCCGAGGATTGCTGCAATAGCATCCTCTTCCGAATCAAATACTCTCGCAGGTCCTTCATGCTTAAGCATCTTTTCTACAACAGCTGAACGCTTTACAACCGAACCGTCCGGTGCAAGATTACCCTTAAGAACTGCAAGTCCGCCTGTCTTGGAATATGGATTATCTACAGGACGTATAACCTCAGGATTTCTATTTACTGAATTCTTAACAGCTTCACCGATTGTCTTACCGGTAACTGTCATACAATCTTCATTTATAAGTCCGATATCACAAAGCTCTTTAACTACTGCATATACACCGCCCGCTTCATTGAGGTCTTCCATATATGTAGGACCTGCAGGTGCAAGGTGGCAGAGGTTAGGAGTCTTCTCACTGATTGGATTGGCAAATGATATATCAAAGTCAAAGCCTATCTCATGTGCAATTGCAGGAAGATGAAGCATGGAATTGGTTGAGCATCCAAGTGCCATATCTACTGTAAGAGCATTTAATATGGCATCCTTAGTGATAATGTCACGTGGGCGGATGTTCTTCTTTAACATATCCATAACTGCATATCCGGCTTTCTTAGCAAGACGAAGTCTTTCAGAATATACTGCAGGTATAGTTCCGTTTCCCGGAAGTCCCATACCGAGTACTTCAGTAAGACAGTTCATGGAGTTTGCAGTGTACATACCTGAACAGGAACCACAGGTAGGACAAACCTTTTCCTCAAACTCTACAACATCCTCATCGGTAATCTTACCGGCAGTACGTTCTCCGACTGCTTCGAACATAGATGAAAGACTTCTCTTTCTTCCGTGGATATGTCCTGCAAGCATAGGTCCTCCTGATACAAATACTGTAGGAACATTTACTCTTGCAGCTGCCATAAGAAGTCCCGGAACGTTCTTATCACAGTTTGGAATCATAACGAGTGCATCAAACTGATGAGCGATAGCCATACACTCTGTTGAGTCAGCAATCAAATCTCTTGTTACAAGTGAGTACTTCATACCCACATGTCCCATAGCAATACCGTCACATACTGCTATTGCAGGAAACATAACAGGGGTTCCGCCTGCCTCAGCAACTCCGAGCTTTACAGCCTCGGCTATTTTATCAAGGTTCATATGTCCCGGTACAATCTCATTGTATGAACATACGATACCGACCATTGGCTTTTTGATTTCTTCGGCAGTGTATCCGAGTGCATTCAGAAGTGAACGAGCCGGTGCCTGCTGAAGACCGCATTTCATATTGTCACTTACCATAATCATTTCTCCTTTTTTTATTTAAATTCTTTCTGAAATTAATGTTCCCATTTCATCGCATTTAACTTGTGGCTCACCCGGTTTAGCTATGTCTATTGTACGGTATCCTTCTTCAAGGACTTTCTTTACCGCATTTTCAATGGCATCTGCTTCTTTATCAAGGTCAAATGTATATCGAAGCATCATAGCTGCCGATAAGATTGTCGCTATTGGATTAGCTATATTTTGTCCTGCTATGTCAGGAGCTGAACCGCCCGATGGCTCATAGAGTCCGAACTTTGTTTCATTAAGTGATGCAGATGAAAGCATTCCTATAGAGCCTGTTATCATGGATGCCTCATCTGAAAGTATGTCACCAAACATATTCTCTGTAAGCATTACGTCAAACTGAGCCGGATCCTTAACAAGCTGCATAGCGGCATTATCCACAAGCATTGTTTCATATTCCACTTCAGGATAATCCTTTGCAACTTCCTCGGTTACTTTTCTCCAAAGTCTGGATGAATCAAGTACGTTTGCCTTATCTACAAGAGTAACCTTCTTTCTTCTCTTCATAGCTATATCAAAGCCCTTAACAGCTATTCTTCTTATCTCATTTTCATTGTATGTAAGTGTATCAACCGCTGTCATTACACCATCTATTTCTTTGGTGTATCTTTCTCCAAAATAAAGTCCGCCGGTAAGTTCACGCATTATCATCATGTCAAAGCCTCTTTCGGCAACACTTTCCTTTAAAGGACAAGCCTCTTTAAGTTCAGGATAAAGATATGCAGGACGAAGATTTGCAAAAAGCCCAAGTTCCTTACGGATTTTTAAAAGTCCTGCTTCAGGTCTTTTATTTGGCGGAAGCTTATACCAAGGTGAAGTCTGAGTATTTCCACCGATTGAGCCAAGCAAAACCGCATCCTTGGACTTTGCTATGGCAACTGTTTCGTCGGTAAGAGGATCACCGTATTTGTCTATGGAGCAGCCACCCATAAGAAGCTGTTCATAGTTAAATGTATGACCGAATTTTTTTCCTACCGCATCAAGCACCTTCATGGCTTCGGTTACGACCTCGGGACCGATGCCGTCACCCTTGATTACTGCTATATTACAATTCATTTTTCTCTTCCTTTCTTCAAGGAAACATGTACCTGTGATTAATTCATCGCAGGCACGCTCTCGCTACTTTCACACGCAGCGGTACTAAGCTCGAAAAAACCTCGCTAAGTACCGGCGTGTTCAAAGTACCTGCTTATGAATTATCACAAGTACATGTTTCCGCTATAGTTTATTCATAAAACTTAAATAATAATTATAACTTCTTTCCTGAGAGCTTTTCGTAACCTTCCAAATAAATTGCTATTGTTTTGTCTACCACTTCCTGTGGGAGTGTCCAATTATGTCCTTCATGGCTCTTTAACCAATCACGAGCAAATTGCTTATCAAAGGATGGCTGTGAATGTCCCGGCTCGTAAACGTCCGCCGGCCAGAATCTGGAGCTGTCCGGTGTAAGCATCTCATCACCAAGAACCATATTTCCATCCTCATCAAGTCCGAATTCAAACTTTGTATCTGCTATGATTATGCCCTTGGTAAGTGCATAATCGGCACATTTCTTATAAAGCGCTATTGTATAATCTCTGAGCTTTGAAGCATATTCCTCTCCCTTACCAGGGAAATACTTTTCAAGATGAGCTACGCTCTGCTCATAGGAAATATTTTCATCATGCTCACCTATCTCAGCCTTTGTTGAAGGTGTATATATAGGTTCAGGAAGCTTATCTGACTCCTTTAATCCCTCCGGAAGCTTGATGCCACATACAGTACCATCCTTCTTGTAGCTCTCCCAGCCGCTTCCTGTTATATATCCACGCACGATACACTCGATAGGAAGCATTTCAAGCTTCTTACACATCATGGAATTACCGTCAAACTGTGGCTGTCTAAAATATTCTGGCATATCATTTACATCAACGGATATCATATGATTAGGAATTATATCCTCTGTCATATCAAACCAAAGCTTTGACATCTGTGTGAGCACTGTACCCTTCTTGGTTACCACATTATTAAGTATTACATCAAAGCAGCTTATTCTATCAGTTGCAACCATAATAAGGTTATCACCGTTATCGTATATCTCACGTACCTTTCCTTCTTTAACCGGTTTAAATTCTTTCATTTTTTTCTCCTTCTTTTACGTATTTTCCAGAATAGAAATTAATTCATCGCATTAATTTTTAGCATTTATTCTCGCTATAAGTCCGCCGCTTTTGATTATCTCCTGCATAAATGGCGGGAATGCCTGACCTTTAAATTCCAAGCCCTTTGTCTTGTCATATATCATACCTGAATCAAAGTCGATTTCCACTGTATCGCCGGCTTCGATTGCCTTGGCAGCCTCAGGACATTCTATAATCGGAAGTCCTATATTGATTGCATTTCTGTAAAAGATTCTGGCAAAGGTTTCAGCTATAACACAGCTTATGCCTGAAGCCTTTATAGCTATCGGTGCGTGCTCTCTTGAAGAACCGCATCCGAAGTTCTTGTTGGCAACCATGATGTCACCCGGCTTTACTCTGTTTACAAAATCCTTATCTATATCTTCCATACAGCTTTTCGCTAATTCAGCAGGATCTGATGAATTAAGATATCTTGCAGGAATTATTACGTCTGTATCTACATTGTCACCGTATTTGTGAACTGTTCCGCATGCTCTCATTTTCATAACCTCCTTTGTCCTATAATCCAAGCTCACATGGACAGCTTATCTTACCAGTTATAGCTGATGCCGCAGCAACGGCAGGGCTTGCAAGGTAAACCTCTGAATCCACATGTCCCATTCTGCCTACAAAGTTACGATTGGTTGTTGAAACTGCTTTTTCACCGGCAGCCATAACTCCCATATGTCCTCCCAAACAAGGACCACAGGTAGGTGTTGAAACTATAGCACCTGCTTTTATAAATATTTCAGTCAATCCTTCATTTAACATCTGAAGATATACATCCTGAGTTCCCGGAATAACGATAACTCTCACTCCGTCAGCGGCATGTCTATCCTTCATAATCTCTGCTGCAATTCTCATATCAGAGATACGGCCGTTTGTACAGGAACCGATTACAACCTGATCAATCTTTATATCTCCAACCTCATCGATAGTCTTTGTATTTTCAGGAAGATGAGGAAATGCTACAGTAGGCTTAAGAGTAGATAAATCAATTGTATACTCCTCATCATACTCTGCATCGGCATCAGCCTCATACTTTGTATAAGCCTTGGTAGAGTGTTCCTTCATATATTCTTCTGTAAGCTCGTCTACAGGGAAGATACCATTTTTGGCACCTGCCTCGATAGCCATATTGGCAATTGTAAATCTGTCATCCATGGTAAGATTCTTAATTCCTTCACCGACAAATTCCATAGAACGATATAATGCTCCATCCACACCTATCATACCGATAATGTGAAGGATAACATCCTTACCGCTTACCCATTTAGCTTTTTCTCCTACTATATTAAACTTGATTGCGGAAGGTACTTTAAACCATGCCTTACCGGTAACCATACCGGCTGCCATATCTGTACTTCCTACACCTGTTGAAAATGCACCGAGTGCACCATATGTACATGTATGTGAATCAGCGCCTATACAGGTTTCACCTGCCACAATAAGGCCTTTTTCCGGTAATAATGCATGCTCGATTCCCATTGCACCTACATCAAAAAAGTTTGTAATATCATAGTCCTTTGAAAACTCTCTTACGCATTTACAATGCTCTGCACTCTTGATATCCTTATTAGGAGTGAAGTGGTCCATAACAAGAGCAACCTTATCCTTGTCGAACACTTCTTTTTTGTTGAATTTCTCCATCTCGTGAATTGCAACAGGAGCTGTGACGTCATTGGCTAAAACCAAATCCAAATCTGCTTCAATGAGCTGTCCTGCGCTTACACTTTCAAGTCCTGCATGAGCTGCAAGAATTTTCTGTGTCATAGTCATACCCATATTGGTTTCCTCCATAATATTCTTTTTAGCGGATTTAGGAATTGGCGTGCCGATTTAATTTATAGACTTAGTTGTACAGATAATCAATGTATCGCAGGCACGCTCCTGCGTATACATTGTTATCTGTACAACTAAGACTTAAGTTTTTTAACGGCACGCCAATTAATCCGCCAGTAAACTGATTGTTATTGTAACATAAGGAGTATTATTTTCATAATGAATTATTTTGATAGATAATATAACTTGAGGTTATATCAATATTGATGTATAATAAAATTCTGTTATATGAATTATATTTTATTTGAGTTAATATTTTTGTCGGAAATCAATTAGGGTTAATGTAATATGACAGATTAACAAAGATATTTGAATTTTATTTTTTAATTTGTGAGGTTGTTTTATGTACGATAATTTAAATAATTATAAGGTTTTTTATAATGTTGCGAAGTATAGGAGTCTCAGTAAGGCTGCTGAAAAGCTTTTTATCAGCCAGCCGGCTATCAGTAAATCCTTATCCAAGCTTGAGGAAGGTCTTGATACAAAGCTGTTTGAAAGGACCTCTAAAGGCGTTGTATTGTCATCAGAGGGTGAGGTTTTATATAAGCATATTGAGTCTGCATTTGAGAGTATTACTAAGGGTGAAGATGAAATTAAGAAGATAAATGAGCTTGGAATCGGTCAGTTAAGGATTGGTGTTAGTACCTCACTATGTAAGCATATTCTCCTTGATTACCTTAAGGGATTTATAACTGAGAATCCTCATATCAAGGTTATAATTGACTGCCACTCCACCATCAATACAATCAAGCTTTTACAAGATGATAAAATTGATATTGGACTTATCTGTGAAACGGATATTCCAAAGGGTTACGAATACAAGAAGCTTCAGGATATTCACGATATATTTGTAGCTTCAGACAACTACATAGACAATCTGCATCTTAGAGAAAAGGACGAGTCGGAAATCGCTGAAAGTCCATACTTTTTTGCAGGTAACCTTACATCCTTTATAAATGAGGAGGATAATAAAAATGAATTTAAGCTTTCAATTAAAGAAATACTTGAAAAGTCTAATCTTATGCTGCTAGAACCTAACAATATAACCAGAACTCATATTGATAGTTATCTGGCTGAGGAAGGTATATATCCAAATCAGATACTTGAAATAAATAACATGGATCTTCTCATAGATTTTGCCGCAATCGGTATGGGTGTTGCGAGCATCGTACGTGAATTCGCAACTGATTATCTTGAAAGCGGACAGATTACTGAACTGCCACTTGAAAACGAAGTCAAAAAAAGAACCGTCGGATTCATCTATCCAAATAGAAAGATAAAACATGCGGCTCTTAGTAAATTTATTAGTTATTGTACATACGATTATCAAAAATGATAATCTATTCCTGCTTGTTTCATAATACCATTAGCAGTGTGTCGAGATTAAATTTTAGAATCTACAGGGAAATTCTTGTCAGTTATTGAACTATACCAAATGTCATGGTCTCCTTTTCCGCGCCTTACAAACCAACAATTATTATCCTTAAGAATTTCTCTGACTTTCTTTTCGAATTCTGCCATTAGGCAACCACTTCCTCTCTGTTTTCGAGGAAGAAATATAAATATTTTGGATTAGGAAGATTATTCAGCTCAACAAGTTCAGGAATAAGCTTTCTTGTTCTATCCATAAGATTATTCAAAGATTCCGACTCTATAGTTAATGGTAAATAATCATTTTCAGCAATCCACACCTTTGCTTCACTATCCCATTCGATTCTAATTACATATTCCATACGTTCACACCCCTTCGACCTATATTATTTATGTCTTACAATCTTTCTTAATAAAGATTTTAACACTTTTCCCATTGAAAGTATATAGTTGTTTAATGCATTCTCAACTAAAATCATGTCATTATTTTACATATATCCAAGAAAAAAGCTTAATCACTTCACGCTTTCTCTTTTTTTCTTCCCAACCGGAAGTTCCGCAAGTATAATCGCCACAAACATGATTATACATCCGATTATCTCATCCACGGACATCTTCTGTCCCAGGATAAGGAATCCCGAAATCGCGGACACAACCGACTCAAGGCTCATAATAAGTGAAGCAACTGTCGGATTGACATCCTTTTGACCGATTATCTGCAAGGTATAAGCAACACCGCAGGACATAATGCCTGAGTAAAGAATCGAAGGCACAGCCTTGATGATCAAGTCCATAGCCGGCATCATATCGTAAACCACACCATCCATTGGATATACAAAAAATGCGCTTATTATGGCAGCAGTATAAAATTGCGTACTCGATATAATTACGCCATTTATCTTTTTAGTATTAGCATAATCGACAAAAATTATATGAAATGAAAATATAAGAGCACACATAAGAAGCTGCACATCCGATATTTCAAATACGTACTCTCCGCCTCTGCCTATGCACAGGAAATAAAGTCCAACGAGCGCAAGCAAAACGCAAAACCATATAATCGGAGAAGTCTTTTTCTTTAAAAATATACCGACTATCGGTACAAGAATAATATAAAATGCAGTTATAAAGCCAGCCTTACCTGCTGATGCGTGAAGCATAGCCATCTGTTGAAAATTACTGGCTGCACAAAGGATAACGCCACACACTATTCCATATTTTACAGAGCGTTTAAATACTTCCTTATCTTCATTTCTTATATCATCTTCTGATATTCCATCCTTTAATCTGCTCTTCTTATTTAGATTATTCATAAATAATATAACAGGTATAAGAATAGTTCCACCAAGTATGTACCTTGTTACGCTAAAGGTAAACGGACCTATATATTCCATACCGGCAGACTGGGCTACAAATGAAGTTCCCCATATTATTGCAGTAAGTAAAAGTAAAAATGAATTGCGTAGTGAGTTGTCTTTTTTAGCCATATCATAAGTATCCTTTTAAATTTTTTATATAAAATCCAAGAGTATTTATAATAAAATATTTGTTTGATGTCAACTGTTTTTTCTATAGATTTTATATATAGTAAAATAAAGAGCGTACCGCTTTAACGATACGCTCTTATAAAATCATTTATAATGATTAATGTTTAAAAATCTCCCTTACGCCTTTTTCTAAGAACAAGAAGACATATAATTCCTGCAAGTGATACAAGCATCATTGCTACAACCGGCTTAACAGGTGTAGTATCTCCTGTCTGCACTGAAGGAGGTGTGGTCTTCTCAGGCGGCGTCGTTGTAGGTGGTGTCGGTGTTGTAGGCGGCGTCGTTACTGTAGGTGGCGTAGGTGTTGTAGGTGTTGTTGGTGTTGTAGGCGTTGTAGGCGGTGTTGTTGTCTTAACTCTGTCAATCATAGTAACAGAAACCACTTTATTTTCACCTGCCGAAACTTTTTCTGAAGGTATCTCAAATACAACAGGTGCAGCTACATTATATCCATCAGGTGCAGCTAATTCTACCAACTGATAGCTCTTTCCGTCTTCAAACAAACCAGAAACAACATAAGCATCCTTAGTTGAAATCCACTTAATTTCATTACCTTCTGAATCCTTAACCGGTGAACCATCCATATCAAGTACTGCAAGTGTTGCACCAGGAAGAGGATTATTATTATCATCAACCTTGAGGAAACTTACGACTACTGATGGTTCAAGCCATGTAATTTCACCATTTTCACCAATTACTACTGTACCATCTCCATCATCAAATGAATCATAAGACACCTTATCACCATCAAGTTTAAAGCTTATCTCTATTGGCTTTTCTGAAACATAATATCCATCAGGTGATTCAAGCTCTCTGATAACATAATCAGTACCTGTTACCACACCATTAAAGGTTACTACTCCGTCTTTATCAGACTCGGTCGTTGTAATAAGTGTTTCAATATTAGTATTATCTTTCTTATACAAACCGTAAGTTGAATTAGCAAGTTTCTTTGACTCATCATTTTCACTTACCTTTGTAAATACAATATCTGTCCTATACTGATCATCAATAATTCTATTGCCTTCTATCTTATTTCCATCTTCATCAGTAAGACCGGCAAAGCTATTGTCATCAACAGTTGCATAGAAATAATCTTCACAGATCTTAAATGCTCCCACGCTCTTTGTTTCGCGTATCTGGTATTTACCCTTTGCAAGTTTAGTAAATATTACAACACCATTTTTATCTGACTTAGCTGTTGCAACTGGAGCATCAGATACATCACCATTATCATCTACTGAATATGCTGCAAACTCTACTCCCTCAAGTGGTTCATATGCAGCAGGATCCGGTGCACATGATTCATTTACAAGACCATACTTTGTAAAGTTAAGACTTGTAATGTCATCTTTTACAAGAAGAACACCTTCACTTGATATCGCTGTTGTAGTATTGTCATAATCAATAGTAGCATCTGATTTAAGTCTGAAAGTTGTATCAGTTGTAATCTTATAACCCTCCGGAGCAACTGTCTCTCTAAGAGTATATGTTACATTTGGCTTTAAGTCGTCAATCTCTGTAGCTGTATCTGTTGAATCCCACTCAGCTACTATATTATTACCTTCATCAATAATTTGAATATGAGCACCAGGTACTTCCTCCTCAGAGGTAAGATCAACCTTGGAAATCTTAACCTTATAAATACGCTCATCTTCTACAACTATCTGACCTGTTTCTCTAACCTTAAATGTTCCGTCTTCATCTCTTACAAAGAGCTTTCGAATCCTTCCGTCAGATGTATTTACAAAGCTTACTTTGAACACTACATCATCTGCCTGTTTGAAACCTTCCGGAACGGTAGTCTCTTTTAATGTATACTCTTCATTAACATTAAATTCATCTACTCTAAACTTTATTGCTTCTCTTGTAGAGATAAAGCTTTGAGCAACATCACCATAAGAGTCATATATAGTAAGTTCTGCTCCTTCAAGTGTCTGTCCGCTTGACTTATCCATCTTTATAAATGATACATAATTCATTGGAGCATCCTGCATTACTACGGTCATGTTAGTATTTGTCTCCCATGAACCATCAGTCTGCTTAATCTTAATTACATTTTCTCCGCCTTCATTGACAATCTTAAATGTAATATCTTCTGCAACCTCATAACCATCCGGTGCAGTTATCTCAGTCAGAACATAAGCTTTATCAAGCTCAAATGTTGAATAATCGATTTCCCACTTACTACCATCTGATGTATGCTCAAGCTTGTTAGTTGTTGTAGTAAGATTTCCATCTGCATCAACTGTCTTTTCATATACAGGAGCACCATTTTCCTCAGTAATCTTAAGTTTTGCATCCGGCAATTCATCACTGCTTACAAGATCAATCTTGCTAATCTTGACAACATCTCTTGCCTTATCTTTCATTACTATCTTGTTATTATCCCTGAGTGAGAAATCATCCTCTCCTGCATCCTGAACATATAAGTCACTATTATTATCTATATAGAACTTAATCTCAGGTGCGATGTAATGAGTAGGAACACCATCACTCATAGGAGCCTTAATCTCTTTTAAAACATAAACCTTATTCTTTTCAAGATCTCCGGTTGTTATCTCATGAAGAGTTCCTGAATAATAGCTCTCAATTAACTCTCCATCCTTATATATACCAAGATATGCTCCACTCAGCTCAACACTTAAATTATCTGCATCAACCTTGCTTATATAGATAGTTCCTTCAGGCTTATCATATACTTTAACCTCATAATCATCCTGAGTTTCACCCTCTACAACAAGCTTGTTGTCACTTGTAATCTTAAATGTAATAGGATTTACAATTTCAAATCCATAAGGTGGAGTTGTTTCCTCAAGTATATACTCCTTATCAGCTATAAAGCCAAGTGAAAGAACATCCAAATCAATTGTTCCAACATTGTTGACTTCTATTCCTGACTGGATAAGTCCACTACCATCCTTTGCATATATTGAGAATACTGCTCCAGGAAGCTTATCATCTGTAACTTTATTGTATTTAGTAATTGTAAGCTTTAAAGGTTCATCAAACATAGTAAGAGTGTACTTACCATCAACATTTGTAAGTTCAACCGCAGCAGAAGCTGCCTCACTCTGTTTTTTGCTCCAAACCTTGTTATCAGAATCAATCATAAATTGAACCGGTTCTGCAACCTTATAACCAAATGGAGCTGATGTTTCCTCTAATGTATACCACTTATCTGCTGTAAGTCTGCTTAAGTCAATGCTATGATCCTTGTTGGTTCCATCTGCAACATCCGTTGTCCATGCACTTTCAATTACAGTACCTGAAGCATCTTTTACCCATAATCTTGCTCCGGAAAGATATGTTGAATCAGATACCTTTTTATTGATTATCAGGCTATTTGTAGTATCCTTCATAACAACAGTAATTGCATCATCACCTGTACCTGAAACAGTTTCATAACCATTACCATTGTCAACCTGAAGTTCATACTTCTCGTCAGTTAAATTATACACAACCTTAAACTTAACATCATCTGCCAAAGCATATCCGACAGGTGCTTTTATTTCTTTCAGTGTATATTCCTGACCTACTGTTATACCTGTATAAGTATTATCTGTTATACCGTTTGTCTTTTCATTTCCACCATTAGTATTTACAACCGAATCTCCGTTTTTAACCTGAAGTTCAGCACCTGATAATTCATTTCCTGATATATCAGTTTTCTTAACCTTAACTTTGATGGTGTTGGTATATGTTACACGAGACTCTTCGTAAACCTCATCTGTAACATAGTTTTTAACAGTTATTTTATTATCTACATCTGCTGTTACTAAAAGCTTAATTTCTTCTGTAGAATATGAAACAAGTGCATCTCCTGTATTCTTCTCTTTTAAAATATAATAATAATTATCTACCTGATTAAGTGTACCACTAATAGCTGTTTGTTCACCATCAAAAACAGCATAACCGGTATTATCAGATTTTGCCTCATAGGTTGCTTCTTTTGTAGTGAAATTACTGTCCGTATATTTCTCAAGTACAAATGTAAACGGAAGATTAACATCTTCATTTCCTGATAATACTTTTCTTACTGATAACGGCCATTTTGTTGTACCATCATAAGAATTATTAAACTGTATAAATTCAACATCTGAAGAATCTTTACCAATTATATTAGTACCACTCTGTGTATCAGTGCTACCACTCTTGGTAATTGTATGTGTTACATCTATTTTTCCTGTACTGCTATTTCTGGTCAATGTAACATTTATTGTATACTCAGTAGCATCATATGTGTATCCCGGAAGTTTACGTGGTGAAGGAACAATCTCCTTAACCTTATATTCATATGATTTACTGTCAGCCGATCCAAGTACACTCTGATCATATACTATCTTATCAAACGTAACATTACCATCTGCGTCATTTTGCTTTATCTGTATAGGAGTTGCCGAATCACCCTCATACAAGCCAAAACTGAATATTCTATTTGCACCCGGTTTATCATTATTTGTTCCAAATGTCTTAAGTGCAGTTATGGTAATTTCCTGAGTATCCTCTTTGGTATTGGTAAATTCAACAGCTGATATCTCATGTTCCAAATCAGTACTCTCGTAGTATTTTACTGTCGGCTCAATACCTGATGATGTAAAGCTAAATGTTACCTTGGCAACATACTCTTTGGTGTCACATGTAAATCCGTCTTTTGAAGTTTCTTTAATGATATATTCATATGGTGCAGTACTAATTCCGGTTGTAGTTTTTACTACATCTGCAATACCAAACACTTCATTTATATCAATTACTATATTACCTCTTGCATCATTGTAACCTTTATATGTCTTTCCGTCTCTTGTAGCTGTAAATTCAAATCCATCATGGTCTTCGCCATAGTAATCAGAAAGCTTGGCACCTACAAGAACTTTATTTGCTTCAAGTTTAAGAACTGCTTCACGTTCTTCATTTACAAATACAACTTCTGACGCTGATACTTCATTTGCAGAAACAATTCTTCCCTTATAGTAAGTAGGTGTAGCTACTATACGGTTAGTTGTATTATCTAATGTCAAATCAACTTTTACAAAATAATTATCTGTAGAATACTTATAACCATCATCTGATGTTGCAGCCACCTCGCTAATCTTATAATAATAAGGTGAACCGTCTACATCCGTGCTTTCATATTTAATTGCTGCAAAGTTTATTGCACCGTTAACAGTATTTTGCTTAGTCTGACTATATGCAGGGGTAACTGCTACACCACTAGCATCTACCTGTTCAAGCTTAAATGAAAACTCTTTAAGATTTCCATCTGAATCTGTAATATCAGACGAAGCATCTGTTTCACCTGCTTTTATAAGTTCCTTTTTAGCACTTAAAGTTATTGAACCTGCTGACGGAATAAGAGTATTTGTAAATACTATTCTCTTATTTTGAACTATTGCTGTTTCTGTCTGAACAGTATCAATATCAGCACTCAATTTCTTTGTTGTACTATTATAACTTACCTTAACAGTCACTGTATAAACAGCTGAATCATAAGTAATGGAAGCATCACTTCCAGGTATTTCAGTTATCTTAAATGTATAATAACCTGCATCCGAAGCCTTGCTAAATACAAGATCCGTGAAAGTTGCATTACCCTCAGCATCTGTAGTAACTGTTTCTGTATAATCTGCTCCTGATGCATCCTTATAAATCTTACCTGTTGCTGATGTATTTGCTACAGCTTCGATTTTAAATTCAAATCCGTCAAGCGGATAAGTTCCACCTTCAATCTTCTTTGTTGCAGGAATTGAAAGTTTTACCTTATCGGTAGTATTATCAAATATTACATTTGATGTGCCTGTTCCTGAAACGAGACGTGCATCACTCCATGTTCCTGCAGTTGAATCATATTCATACTTGTAAACGCTATCAATGGCAGTATTGAGCGATGTTCCGCTTCCCGGATCAGTTACAGCAACAACAACTACATAATAGTCACGTGAATTATTAATTCCTGTATAACCAAGTCCACCTTCATAAATCTTATAGATATGTTTACCTATACCAAGTTCAGTATTTGCACTATTTGCAGTACTGTAGGTAATCTCAGGGAATGTAATAATATTTGTATCAGCCGACCATACACCCTGCTTTGGTGCAGACCATGAAGTAGTTGAAGTTATTTCATCCGGTTTAAGTGAACTGGACTGCTCTCCTATATAACCATAATAGAAGTCGAAATTACCATATGTACTTCCTGTTACACCATCTGTACTTCCATCGACTTTTTTGGATATAGCAAGGTTAATACTTCCTGTACGTGCTGCCTTTGTATCTGTAAAGCTTACTCTTGATGCAGCAACATTCTCTTCAATTACTGCTCCTGCAGCATTATACTTTGTAATCTTAGTTGAAGTCTTTATTCCACCTGTTGAAGAATCTCTTGTCAAAGTCACATCAACATAATAATAATTAGTATCTGTTGAATATCCTTCAGGTGCTGTATTTTCACTAATCCTATATCTGTAAACCGTTGATCCGTTGCTATTTAAATCATCAGCATCATATGTAAGTCCATCGAAGGTTACATTTCCTGCAATATTAGTTACAGAAAGCTGACTTGCATTATTTTGATCATCAGATACACCATTTAAAGTTACCGGCTCGAGCTTGAAGCTGAATATTCCATCTTCAGGTGTAACATTTAATCCATTTTCAACCAAAAGCTTATTAGCCTTAAGCACAAGTGTAGTTTCATCTGTAGTATTATTAAATGCAGTTTCTTTAGGATCGGCTGTTGCAGCTACAACAGCTCTGCCATTTACATCATACTTTGTGTAACTTACATTTTTTGTAAGTGCACCACTACCGTCTTTATCAATAACAACAGTCATGATGACATAACCGGTATCATTAATTATATCGCTGTAGCCGGATGCATCTTCCACTATCTTATAATAATAGTAAAGTGGAAATGTTCCATTACCTCCCAAACTATATGCAATCTTGTCAAATGTTACCTTACCACCTGTAGAATCAGATGCTGTTGCTGTTGATGTTGCAGTTGATTTCCAATTTCCTGCATTTGTTAAATCAGCTACTGACATTGGTGTAATATGATTATCTGTATAGAATCCCTCAGGAATTTCATATAAAGAAAATCCAAATGAAAGTCCATCCAATGGATATGTCTGATTTGCACCTGTTCCGGCAGTTTTATCATCAAGCTTTTTATATGCAACAGGTGTTACATCAACCGAACCTGCGTAGCTGTTTGTAAATGCTACTGTCTTAACAGCATCATCTCCAAGTCCTGTAACAGTAACTTCTGTACCACTTGAATAATTATTATCTGATACTGTTGCAGTACCATCACTGAGAATACTATATGTAATTGAACTTGGATTCTCCTGTGCATTTGTAGCCCGGATAGTCTCAGTTACTGTTGCACTACTATCTGTAGTAAGATTTGTAAAGTACCAGGTATATGTCTTGGAAGCATCATCATAGCTGTACCATTTTGAGCCTGCATCCACTCCCGCCTTTATCTCAGCAAGAGTCTTTGTATATGTTTTTGAAGTTGCAGAAGTACCTTCACCTTCACTTACAGTTACAGTAAATTGAATAGTGCTTAAATCCAAATCATCCGGTGCGTTCTCTAAAGTCTTTGTAACCTTGAAATCAACCTTATCATTATCTACACGCATTGTTTCACCGGTCTTATAAACATAATTGTTCCAATCAGAAACATCCGCAATTGTAAAGTTATACATACCATCGATACCAAGGTAACCTTCAGGAACATTTAACTCCTTGATATAATACTTCTGACCCTTAACAATCTTCCATCCTGCTGTATTGCTTCCCTGGAATGTTGCTTTACCGTTTTCATCTGTTGTAGCCGTAACTATATTGCCACTCTCGTCTTTAACAGGAACTGCTTCTCCATTTACATCTATAAAGAGCTGGAATTCTACTCCTTCAAGTCTGTTAAGAGCATTTCCGTATTCCTGCTTAAATATATTAATAGATAACTGATTACCGTAATCACCACCACCTGATGATGAATAGCTTGCAGTCTTCTTTGCTGTAAATCCTTTTACTTCAACCTCATTTTCATAAGTTCCGTTTGACAGTATATTTGACTCATACTCAATTGTATAATGAGTAGCATCATTTAAAACAACTGTCATTACATTACTACGAACATCACAAGATATTACTTCTGCATTGGCAGGATCAATAGCTGTAATCTTAATTGTTGAATAATCAATACTAAGATTTGTAAATGTATCTGTAAGTGTAATGTCTTCTCCACCATTCAATCTGAGTTTTTCAGGATTGACATCAATCTTATACTTGGCAACTCCATCCACCTGACTTACAAGCTCTTTTGAAACAACGCTGCTATCAGCTTTGTCTGGCTCATAGTCAAAATTAACTGATGCACTTTCTCCAAGGTATGTTGCTGTATTTGTAAGCGTAAGCTTACCACCTGCATCCAATGCATCCTGCTTTAATTCTGTCAATGTGGTCTCATCTTTTACAATTACATAATAATCAAGCCAATAATAATCATAATATTTTCCTGTTGATGAATCCTTAACTATAGGAATAGTAAATGTTACATTATTATTAGCATCCGGAGCTGAAACAGCAACTGTCTGGTTAAGATCGGTCTCAGGACTCCAAACTGCTTTACTTCCATAAACTTTTGTTTTCTTTGTCCATGACTCTTCCGGAGTTTCAGTATATATTTCAAATCCTTCAGGTATAGCATCTGTGATGGTAACTGTATCACTTTCAACAGGTGCAATTCTTATTTTAAATTCATAATATGGATACTTTTCGCCATTGATTGTTTCAGTACCCTTACTACTTACAGACTTTTCTATTTCAGGCTTTATAGGTGTGGCATCTGCAGATGTTGATATGTTACGTCCATCTGTTTTTGCTGATATATTGTTTGTATGATTTTTACGCCATGTATCAACCTTTGCTGCTTCAAGCCATCCCTGATCAACCTTTGTCTTATAAGTGAGTACTATCTCTCTTTTTGCTGTAGAAGCATCAAGGCCTGCTGCACCTGTTGTCTTATGGAATGTTAAATTAAAGCCACTGGTTACAGTAGTATTATCGCTGCCTCTTACAGTTGTAGTATAAGTTGCATCATATCCTTCTCCGGAATTTAATCCCGATACACTTATGCTTGACTTGTCTATATCATCATAATAATAATTTGATGAATTTGGTGCCGTATCTGAAAGTACAAGGCTGTCAAGACCTATAGCAGGTACATCTACAGTGACTTTCCATGTAACATATTCAGATGTTACCTCTGTAGCAGTTTTATGAATTCCAAATTCATTATTATCATCAATTCCTATTGTTGCATCTGCTGTTCTACTTCCATATTTATCATAAGTTGCAGTATTGCTTAATTTCATGTCTGATATCTGCTTATCAATATCCTGTGCCTGAGTCTGATAAGTAATTACATAATAATAAGGTGTAGTATCTGTAAAATTATATGTAAATGAATTATCTGAAGGCTTATTGACTGTATATGTAACTGCAGGAGTACCCGAACCACTTGAATTACTATAACCATTTATAGTTATATCACTATAAAACTTCTGATTATCATTTATAGTTGTTGAGTCATCTTTAAGAACGTCTGTTATGCTCTTGCCGTTTAATCCAATAATTCTCTCAGGGTTTAATGTAATAGTCCACTCAACTATTCCACTGTCATTATCTACTACCCTTGAAGACTTACCGGATATAGATGTGTAGGTTATACTCTTTTGAGATGTAGCTACATTATTAGATGAATTTGTATCAGATTCACATGTTATCTGTGCTCTATTGTTTACAGTAACGTAACCTGTATCACTGCTTGAAGGGATGATATTGTTTTTATTACCATCCTTAGCTTTAACTTTATATTCAAAATCAACATGATATCCATTATATAACTTATCAATTGTGTAATCTAATGATGTAGCTGTATTAGATCCTGTTACGCTGACACCGGAAACTTCACTTCCATAGCTGTCATATACTTTATAAGTAATACTGTCAATTTCAAGACCTGTATTGTCAATGACATCACTCAATCTTATATTTTCATTATAACCTGTAGACTGAACTTTAACATTATATGTAATAGTATCACTATCTGCTGATATTGTTCCGCTGTTACTCTTGGTTACAGAAACATCATTTTGGGAATTTGTCACGATGTTTCTTGTTACTCTGTCTCCAAAGGAAATAACATCCTGAGTACCATCAAATTTACCTTTGAAAGTAAGATAAAACTGTGCATCATCAGAATCCTTTAAGGTGCCAAAATTAGCATCATCTGTATTAAAATTAAAGTAAATTACTCCATTTTCAATTCTAAATGGATTATCTGAAACTTTAATTGTAGAACTACTACCGCTTTGCTTATAAACCAAATCAATCGTTGTACCACTGATATTATTTGCAACTATACCTGCAGGTATGGTATATGTCATGGTTCGGTTATCTTCAATAAACTGTCTTATAGTATCTTCTGTAAAATAAATTGTAAATTCATATTCATTATCAAGATTTATGCCGCTCCATGTATTTGTACTTGAATCATAATCAACATTACTCTTTGCATCTGCATCGGTAACATAATCACGCAGATTAGTTGAATATGAAGCTGATTTAAGATTATCATCCTCTATAATTTCATCATTATCATCATCCAAAGAATTTTCACTGTCTAACAGTATCTCTTCTTCATTAATGTATTCTTCAGGTAAAACTGCCTCAGAATCACTTTCCTGATTATCCCCCTCATCATCAGATAATAATTCTTCAGTCGAAACTATATCCGACTCTTCTGTAATCTCTGAAGTATCAAAAGAAGTAACTTCTTCCGTTGATTGAACTTCTGAAGTAACCATTACTTCCTCGCCCTGGGCAGACTCCTCCCCTTCAGCATAGGCATTGTACCTTACACCGCTTCCTCCACTGGGAATAATAATGGACAGCACCATAAGTGCTGACAGCAGTATAGCTATCACTCTCTTTCTTTGCCTTGTAGCACTTTTCTTTAATCCTTTCATACTTTCTCCTCCTTGAATGATGAATTTTCTATAATAAAGTATTATTTTTTTAATAAATGGGCATACTTGTCCCACTATATTTTAAACCTACTTTACATAATATCGGATTTTTTATAAATTTGCAATACCATTTTTATGCCATTTTATGCCGAAATATCGTTATTTTATGCCATTTTAGAGACATTCAACAATATCTTGTGCTATTATTCTAAAATTTAAACCATATCTAGTTTAAGTTACATAAAAATTTAATGTGCAAATTGTGCGTTATAGAGGTTGCTATAGAAGCCATTTAAGGCAAGAAGTTCCTCATGTGAGCCTTTTTCGATTATATTACCATCCTTCATGACAAGGATGATATCAGCCTCCTTGATGGTGGAAAGTCTGTGCGCAACCACAAAGCTGGTTCTGCCCTCCATCATCTTGTTAAAGGCTTTTTGAATACGTATTTCTGTTCTTGTATCGATAGATGAGGTAGCCTCATCCAAAATAAGCATAGGCGGCATAAGAAGCATAACTCTCGTTATGCATAAAAGCTGCTTTTGACCTTGGGACAGATTGCCTCCATCCTCGGTGATTACAGTATCGTAACCATTTGGAAGTCTCTTAATAAAGCTGTGAGAATGAGCCTTCTTCGCAGCCTCGATAACCTCTTCATCAGTTGCATCAGGCTTACCATAGGTGATATTGTCCCTGATGGTACCTGTCTTAAGCCACGTCTCCTGAAGCACCATACCGTAATTATCACGAAGACTCTCTCTGGTCATATTCCTTATATCAGTTCCATCCACACTTATACTACCTGCATTTACATCATAAAATCTCATCAAAAGATTGATAAGAGTACTCTTGCCACAGCCGGTAGGTCCTACTATCGCAACCCTCATACCAGGCTTAACCAGTAAATTAAGATGCTCGATAAGCTTCTTATCCTCTGTATATGAAAATGATACATCATCTATAACTATCTCGCCTTTTGCCTTATCAAGTACCCTTGCATCCGCCGGTTCACTAACCTCACCCGGCTCGTCTATAAGCTCAAATACCCTGCCTGCACAGGCGATGGCATTTTGAAGCTCTGTTATAACATTTGATATCTCATTAAAAGGCTTGGTATACTGATTGGCATAGCTTAAAAAGCTGGTAAGTCTTCCGACAGAAAGCTTACCGCGAAGCACAGCAAATGCACCGATTATACCAACAGCTGCATAAACCAATCCGTTTACAAATCTTGTGGATGGATTGACAAGCGAGGAATAAAAGGTTGCATTCATACTATCCTTCTCAAGCTTATCATTTATAACTGCAAATCTTTCCAGAGCATCCTCCTCGTAACCAAATGCCTGGACTATCTTTTGTTCACCGATCATTTCATCCACAAGCTCTGTAAGCTCGCCTCTTGACTCCGACTGACCTCTGAAAAGCTTGTAGGTTCTCTTTGCTATAAATGCAGCCACAAAAAGCGAAAGCGGCGTAAGCACAACTACCACAAGTGCTATAGACACATTTAGATAAAGCATAAAACAAAGTGTTCCGACTATCGTTACAACACCTGTGAAAAGCTGTGAAAAACCCATCAAAAGTCCGTCTGCAAACTGGTCTATATCTGTAACTATCCTGCTTACGATATCTCCGTGTGCATTGGAATCTATATAGGAAAGCGGCATATCTGAAAGGTGATTAAAAGCCTCAATCCTTATATCCTTAACAACCATATATGTTATACGGTTATTGATTATACTCATGATCCACTGGGCAAGTGCCGTTATGCCCACTACAATCAAAAACTTAACTATGATTTCCCTTATCCCGTCAAAATCAACCTCTCCCGGTTTAACTATAAGATTTATGGCATCACCTGTAAGTATTGGAGCATAAAGTGTCGCGATAACGGATACAAACGCACATGCAAATGAAAGTACTACCCAAAAGGTGTACTTTTTTATGTGCTGCATTATTCTTTTTAAAATCCATGAATTATTCTTATTCATATCAAACTATCCTTTAAAGCATGTTCAATTGTTGCCAAACAAAACTTCTACGCCTTTTCCTTATTTTGCGAATAATAAATCTCCTTGTATACCTCACACGATGAAAGCAGCTCATCATGTGTTCCAAGTCCCACAACCTTACCATCATCAAGAACTACTATCTTATCCGCATACATAATCGAAGTAGCTCTCTGTGAAACCATAAATACCGTTGTATCCTTTATCTTTTCTTTTATCGCCATACGAAGTGCCGAATCCGTCGCATAATCAAGTGCGGATGAACTGTCATCAAGTATGAGGATTTCAGGACGTTTAACCAGAGCTCTAGCAATTGTAAGCCTCTGCTTTTGACCGCCGGAAAGATTCTTTGCACCACGATTAAGCTTAAAAGATGTGCCACCCTCTTTTTCATCCACAAAGGACTTTGCCTGAGCGATGTCCAAAGCAAGCTCTATATCCTCTCTGGTTGCATCTTCCTTTCCCCATCTGATATTGTCCTCGATAGTTCCGCTAAACAATACCGCCTTTTGCGGAACCACACCTATCTTTTTGACCAGCTTATCCTTTGGATAATCCTTTACATCTATACCGTCTATAAGCACCTTACCCTCAGTACAGTCATAAAATCTCGGGATAAGATTTACAAGCGTGGATTTACCGGAACCGGTACCACCGATTATACCAACGGTTTCACCCTTATTAACAATTAGATTCAAGCCTTCAATCGATGCTTCCTTTGCATGCTTATATGTAAGGCCTGTATTTATAAATTCAACCTTTGGAGCTATGTCCATATTATTGCTATTTACATCTGTAACCTGCCTGTTCCATAGGTCGTTGCCAATATCTTCTGAACTCACATAAGCCTGACTGCTCTTCATATCAAACACATCACTGATACGTTTGGCACAGGCAACCGCCTTTGTCTCGGTTATGATAAGATTGGCCAGTTTTACAAGCTCCACAAGAATCTGCGACATATAATTGACAAGTGCATAAACAGAACCCTGTAGTATAAAACCATCTTCAACACGCTCTCCACCCTTCCAGATAAGTGCAGCTATAGAAAGGTTTATAACCACATAGGTAAGAGGATTTAAAAATGAGTTAATCCTTCCAACAAATATCTGTCCCTTTGTCAACGCATTTGTAACATCATTAAATTCATTTTTTTCGTGAGTTTCCTGATTAAAGGCGCGAATCACCCTGACACCCGACAGATTTTCGCGTGTCTTTAAGGTAACCTTATCAAGCTTTTGCTGAACCTTTTTATAAAGAGGAATCGAGACAAACATTATGCCAAAAACTATTACAAATAAAACCGGCAATGTTATAAGAAATACCAATGCAGCCTTTACATCCACCGTAAATGCCATTATCGTTGCGCCAAACACTATAAACGGTGAGCGCATAAAAAGCCTTAAGAACATATTTACTCCGGTCTGAACCTGATTTATATCACTGGTCATACGCGTAACAAGAGTCGATGCCCCTATCTCATCAATCTCGGTATATGAAAGTGTTTCGATATGCTTAAATAAATCATATCTAAGCTCCTTACCTATGCTCATGGCAACCTTGGCAGAAAAATACTGGGCTGTTATGGAACATACAAGTCCTATTATTCCAAGCGCAATAAGGACAAGCCCCATCCTGTATATATAGGGCTTGTCGTTATTATTGATACCATTATCAATTATTGCAGCCATAACCAGCGGCACAAGAAGCTCAAAGCTCGCCTCAAGCATCTTAAAAAGCGGTGCCAGTATAGCCTTCAACTTATAATTTTTAAAATATCCCAGTATCCGTTTCATAGTCTTATTCCTAAATTATATCTTGGCTCCACACAGATAGCAGAACTTTGAACCTTCTTCAAGCATTGTTCCACAGCTTGGGCAATATAGAACCTTTACATTTTTATAACCCATCGCTTTTATCTGACCACAATTCTTACAACTTTTTGCGTCTTCATCATTTATTGTGTAGCAAGCCAAACATTCCCAAGTTTTCTTCTCTCTCTTAAGACTTGATGCTTCAAGGACACTTCCTGCTTTAACTTCCTTGCCATATGCATTCTCATCAGAGTCATCTTGTGAATCTGATACATCATTTCCTTTACTCTTGGCAAGTCTTTCATTCATTTCAGCAACGGCTCTATCCTTATCTTCTTTTTCCCTCTTTTCAGACTCATCTCTGGTCATACCGCATGCACATGAGCCGACATAAGAATAATTAGCGGTCTTACAATTATAGCATATCCAGCCACCCTTTTTAAGTACAAATTCTCTGTCGCTTTGCTCTTTAGCCAACTCAAGCTTTGACTTAACCGGCGGGATCATACCAAGCGGCACCATACCCGGACCCATACCCCCAGGCTGACCATAGGCGGTCTGACCGTAAGGTGGTACACCGTAGCCGGTTGCACCATAAGGCGGAACTCCATAACCGGTTGATCCGTATGGCGGCATGCCATAGCCGGTTGCACCATAAGGCGGAACTCCATAACCGGTTGATCCGTATGGTGACATACCATAGCCCATACTACCGTAAGCACCATATCCTCCCACAAAATGTTTTTCTCTTAAGAAGATATAGAGACCACATGCGATGTGTATTCCGATAATAAGTGCTATACCGCCGCCACTCTGTGACCGAAGAGCACTTCCAAACACATCCGAAACATCTATATAATCTCCAAAATCACTCTTTAACATATGCGACAAAATCAGTATACAGATTAGACTGGATAAATATACACCAAGAGGCACAAAGCTCTTTCCACCTATGACCTCTCCTCTATCTGCTTTCTTATAATTAATTCCCTCCGCATATATTGACGATACGACAAGAATAGCAGCTATTCCGATAACTACAAGATATTTTCCCAGTGATGAACCAAGATATCTGAATGATGCAGAAAGCGAACCACCCGATAAATTATTTAAATAAATCAATAAAACAATAGCAGTGATCACATATCCTGTTGCAAATACATACATAGTGGTACCAAACTTGTTTACATCTTCTTTTATCATATATACAGCAGCTGCAAATGTGATGATTGCCGCGATTGCATAAATAATAATTGAAACCCATAAAATGCCTGCCGCCTGCCTATAATACTCTCCACCATATTGTTTGTATGGTTTAAGCTGGTCGAGTCCATCAAACCCATCAAAAACATAAGAGATATAGATAATCCCCATAATGCCCCATAAAATTGCTGCTATAAACTTAACTATATCCTTTCCTGCATAAGACTGCTGCATATCATTTACCTTCCTCTCTGTGTTTATCTGTTAATCAGTATAAATATATAAAATAATCCTCATTACGAATTGCTGCTTAACAGTGGTTTATTTTTATCCTTATATGCAAATGCATATAAAAGTACTAAGAAACAATATCCAAAGAAATTACCTGCCATAAAGAACATTCCATCTGAAACATTATTTATCTGACCTATAGCCAATGCACCGAAAAACAATGCTCCACCTCCAAATAACAGGTTAAGCCACAATGCCCATTTAAATCCTTTGATATTATATAACAGCATACATAAAAATATCAATATAGAAAGAACAACTAAAAATATACAGGCTGTTTGCGCTCTTTCGATATACTCCGGAACACCTTCATATCCATAATTTTTCAAATTATCTCCCCTTAAAGCAGAAATATAATTTTTGGTGATTATCAGGAAAAGGATACTTAATATCATTGCAATTACAGGATAGAAAAATGTATATAATACCCTCTCTGAAATAAGCAGTACTATATATGCCGCAATAGAAACAGCAATTAAAATCAAAACAATTTTTAATATACCGTATTCATATGTACGGAAAAAATCAGAATCATAATCATCTTTGTATCTTGGTAATGTCATTACAATAAATCCAGTAAACGGTGTAGCATTTATAAGAGTTCCAAGGATTGCAACAATATTTGCAAATATCTTTAGAAACTTTGTAAATTTTTCTTTCCTCCTGGCCTTCATCTCTTCTCTTACAGCAGGGTCATACGGATTTGGCTGTGCATATGGATTAGCCATCATATGCGGATTTGCCTGCATATATGGATTTGGCTGCGCATACGGATTTGGCTGCGCATACGGATTTGGCTGCGCATATTGACTCATCTGCGCATACGGATTTGGCTGCGCATATGAATCAGCACCCATATACAAAGCTGATTGCTCATCCGGTTCAGCACTCATATACATTTCAGCTTGTGAAGTATCCTTAATTCTTTGTTCGGCGCCACACACCTTACAAAATTTACTTCCATCAGGTATTTCGCTACCACATTGTGAACAAAACATATCATTTCCTCCTCATATATGATATAGACATAAGTCTTGTACATTTTCATTCAGATACTTTATTTCCACATACATAACAAAACTTTGCATTATTGTTTAATAAAGTACCACAGCTTTTACATTTATTAATCATTTTAGTATTATTCATTGTTGGATTTTTAAATGTATTCAAAGGCGGATAGTTAATTGGCTGACCGGGCACAGTTCCCATCGGCGGATAACCCATAGTCTGACCCGGCATAGTTCCCATCGGTGGATAACCCATAGTCTGACCCGGCATAGTTCCCATCGGCGGATAACCCATAGTCTGACCCGGCATGGTTCCCATCGGCGGATAGCCGGTAGTCTGCCCCGGCATGGTTCCCATCGGCGGATAACCATAATAACCTGCATAACCGATATATGAACTCTCTTTTTCCATGAAATAGATATATAAACCTGTCAAAGAAAGAATTCCCACCCAGATTAAATTTTCACCAAATCCATTTATAATAAGTGAGTCGGTACCATCTGATTTAGAACTGAAAAAAATCACTCTGCAAAGCACACCACCAAGATAGATAAGCACCGGAATAAAAATCTTTATGTCATATCTTTGTCCCTCGTCTGATTTTTTGCAATAAAATCCCATAACAACAATCGAACCATACATAAGAGCATACATAAGCAATCCACCCACAGTAAAATTCGATCCAAGCCTTGATAAAGATCCTAACAACGATTTAAGATAAACAACTACTGCAACAACAATCGCTGTTGCAAAAACAGCATACACAATAGTAAAGATTCCATACTTATTCAGCTGACGAATAACCAATACATATGCACAAATAACCGAAATAACAGCAAGGCATACCATGATAAAAATCTCAAACTTCAATATTTTAACCGCTTTATCTTCGCTGCCATAACCATAATGCCTTACAGATTCCTCGTATTCTTTAATAATTTTTGTACTATCAACTATCTTAATAATATGTCTTATAGCTACTACAACCCACAGTATTGCCACCGCAAATCTTGTTATGTCACTTTTTTTATACATATGACCGCATCTCCTTTGTAATTAACTGATTATTATTCCACCTTATGATTGTAGTACATCGACCAATAATTTACGCCGTCTATATTTTTCAGTTGCATTTTAGCTTCATACTTTTCTATTTCTTCATCAATATCGTATTCCGGATCAGGAACTTTATTATAGGTTATATAATAAAATGTGCCGTCCGTTTTAACCGTTTCTATTTCCAATAAATCTCCAATCCAACCGATTCCACCAATCATAAAATACAAACGACCGTTTTCTATATAACTCTCATTTTCATCAAGCAGTTTATTTAAAAGAATATCATAATCTCCTTCTTTTACATTAAATATATTAACAGCCACCCACTTAAGTCCCTCAAGTGATACATGATTATATCCCATATTGTGCCAAGGTGAATTTTCATCCGATAAGTATCCGCGCGGATCATCAACCTCTCCCCATACAGTTTCAAGATCATATAAAGGATATAAGCTATTGTCAACACATATAAAAGGAGAAACTAGGTGATATAATAAATCAAAGTTTCCACTTAATACTTGCTCACTGTCATAATAACGCTCATAATTACCGTCTCTGTATATGTCCATTTGGTTAAAAAAACTTACAAGCGCATCATATTCCGGCAGATCTGATATAGATATCTCCCATGGTTCTACCGGCACGGGCTCTGTATCAAATAAATTAACGCCGTCAGCTATAGGCTGATCCGGTTCATCAACATCAACATTTACTTCATCTAACTTTTCATAATCCTCTGTTGTCATCTTACTGTCAATCGAAAAGAGCAAAGAATCAGGCAGCCCCCACTTGGTCATATAGCTGTTTAACAATTCCCTTGAACCAAATATAGTAACGGATGTAAACATATATCCGTCTCTTGAATACCAATAGTCTACTTTTACAAGGAAATCATTTGTACTGCCTATATATTCACCATCTTTATTCATACCTGTAAGCTTGCTGATTTCTTTTGCAAATAGAAGTCTTGACTTCAGCAAATCATCAAAATTTCCGGCTTTTAAAGGCATATCATCATATAAATCCTTTAAAGCCTGTTTGTTTTCTTCCTTACTTCTATCAAAAAAACCTGAATAAAATCTATCCGGAAAAACTATTCCCGCCGGATAATCAAGTCCTGTAAAACCGTCCTGTAAAAATTTGTCATAATCCGACTCTACTTCATCAAGAGATATCTCTCCGTTTTTATCATATAATTTGCTGTAGCTGCTGGAACCATCACAATAATATCCTGCTTTTTCAAGATCGGAAGGTGTAGATTTAGCACTTGTACCATCAGCAAATTTAAAACTCGCATTATTATAAAAACATATACTGATTGCTCCATTATGTACAACCGAATCATTACCCAAATTAACTATTGGTCTTGTAACTATTATGTTCTGTTTTTTATTTTCATCATCTTGTGAAAAGGAAGAAATGAGTTGTCCATCCTTATAATAATCGTATGTAGGATTTATATCATTTGACTTAAATACAACTCCATCATTAAGCTTACTTAAGTTTGATAATCCATCCTCATAGGTTATATCACAACGCGTTCCATTTACGGTAACATACGAGCCACTGCTCTTTTTACCTTTTATAAAATATATAGTTAAAAATGTACCGATACCTATAACAGCGAGTACACATACAGCAATCCATACCTTTGCCCAGGTTGGAAGTTTCTTTTTAGAAGCCTTTTTTTGCTTACCACTATCCGCACTTGAAGGCTGCGACTCCGGTACATAATTTTGCTGATACTGCTGCCCGTTGTCAGGCTGTGCATTATGTTCGCTCATCTGCGGTACTATAAGCTTCGCTCCACATACATTACAAAATTTACTTCCATCAGGAAGATTTGCCCCACACTCATTACAAAACATTTTTTATCCTCCATATTGTGACAGGAATCACTCCCTGCAATATATTTTTAATATCTGATTTCCACACTCATTTTTCCTATAAGCTCATGTGTATCATCACGATAAACCTTTACGGTTTCCGTTCCTTTTTTAACATTGGATGCATCATCATATCCAAAACTTATCCAAAGATAATCGTCCGAACCTCTATCAGTGTCAAAAACACCAAAGCTCGTATATCCATCAGTACCTGTTATTCTATAGCTTAACGGAATTTTCTCTCCGGATGAAAGTCCACCTATCTGGAAATGATAATATCTTGTAGTACTTCTGCTTATTTCACTTAAATTAGTAAAATTATCACCGGACGACGTATTTACGGCAACATTGTATATATATGTTGTACTTGAATATACTTCCTCTTTTGTTTCTTTCTCGACTTCCTGTTTATCTTCTGTTGTGGTTGCAACCGTGGTTACATCATCTCTGTCTGTTGTAGCAACTTCGGTTTTATTATTATTTTCTAACGCCTTATCATTGGAATCATCCTGACTTTTCTTTGAAAAAGGATTTAATACAAATATAACGATAACAACTGCCGCAACAATTGTTCCTATTATTTCACCGATTATAATCCCTTTCTTTGCACCACTATTTTGTCTTTCATTTATTTTCATTTTATCATTATTATTAACACTGTTATAATCACCCGATGTATTATCAAGAGAGTAATCATCGCTATAATAGCTTGTATCGGGCTGTATCTGCTGTTCTGCCTGCTCATAACTTATCTGATTTTCTGTGTTTTCATTTTCATGTATTCGCTGTTTGGCACCGCATGCATTGCAGAATTTACTTCCGTCAGGTAATTGAGTTCCACATTGATTACAAAACATTTTTCTTTCCTCCGTAAAAATTTAAGCAATAGCAGGTTAAGTATTCCTAAACCTTTTCATTTTTGCTTAATGTGTTTGTATAGATTCACCGGAATAATCAGCCGATGTATACTGCTGTTCCAGATGATATTTATCATCATATGTATTTAAAAATATAGCATACTCTCCCGTACGACTTTTAATTTTATAATCCCAGTCATATTCGGTATTCTGCATTGTATCTTCAAAATACCAGTACATATCATAATCACCAAACTTATTTATAGCATCAGTAAGCAATTCCGAAGGAATTACATTTTCACTAATCTCATATCCGTATCTAATACCTACTAAAATGTTATTCTCAAAATAAAGCACATAATTATTGCCATCTGAATACACATAATTCAGATAATCCAAAGGAACATCCGACCATTCCCAATACTCTTTGGCAGGCAGGGAATTATTTAAATATGAATTTAATTCGTCATAAGACATACCAAAAAGACTGCTGTCCACTGTAAGTATGCCATTTACTACTCCAAATGAACCGCCGTTATCTTTTTTCTCTTCTGATTTTGTAGTATTTTCTGTAGTATCTGCAACATTATAAACGATTTTTACTGAAATACTTCCAATATCCTCTTTTGTATCTTTATATTTAACATTAATTGTTTCAAGTCCTGTATGATAGTCATCATCTTCGTCAAAATATTTTATTACTATTTGATCACCATTTTTATGTGTGCCCGGTATAGCATACGTAGAAGCACTTCCTGAAGCTTTTTCTACTTTATAAATCAATTCAACCTCTTCTCCATACTCCAAGCCCTGAAGTTCAAAATGATAATATCTTTCATCATATATGCTTATTCTTTCCATATTTGTTATAATATCATTTTCACTTGTATTAACAACTGCATTGATAATGTAAGCTTTACCGGAAGTTTCTTCATATGTACTATCAGTCGTAGTATCGGCTACGATTTCAGTTGTTTTATCTGCTGCTTTTTCATCCTTTTTAAACGGATTTAAAACAATTAAAACTATTGTCACTGCAACAAGGAGTGTTGCAAATATGCTTATACCTATTATCAAACCTTTTTTTCCTGATTTGGGTGTATTCTGTTTTTTGACATTCAAATCATCGTCTGTCGGCTTTTTTAGTTCGACAAACTGTGTATTATCCTCATACACCTGCGGCCTCATACCGTTATATACCGGCTGCGTCTGATTATCATATACCGGTTGTGTCTGATTACCATATATCTGTTGGCTGTTGTATCCCTCATAAGGCTGCGTTGTTCCTACCTGTTGTTCCTGCTGAACCGGCCTATTAATAGCGTTCGGTCTAATCTGCTCGGATCCGCACACATGACAAAATTTACTTCCATCAGGTATATTACTTCCACATTGAGTACAAAACATTTTTCTTTCCTCCGTTTTTGCGACATGGTGACAGGCATCACATTCCACCCTATCCCATATATTGCTTTCACAATTATAATATAAATTATAATTGAAATAAACCCTCAAAAACTATTCTGCCCTATGTTTGTAATACATCGACCAATAATTCTTGCCATCTATGTTTTTTAATTCCATTTCAGCTATATATTTTTTACTCGGGATATCGCTTGCCGTATCACCAAAAAAATTAGGATCAGGCATTTCATAATATGTTATGATATATTTTCTGCCATCGGTCTTAACGGATTCAATTTCAGGATAGAAAGCCAATCCTTCTCCGGCAATATCTATCGAATAGTAATATCTCCCACTTTCATAATATCCTCTTCCTCTGACTTCTAAATCATTAGTCAAAGCTTCAAAATCTCCATCAGAAACATTAAATATATTTTTTGCAATCCATCTTAATCCATTTTCCGACAAAGAATGATAAGCCGCCCATTAGGTATCAGGATCATTTGTATAACCTCGCGGATCAGCCGGATCTCCCCCATAAGTCCACGCTTCTTCAAGATCATAGACATCATCGTACAAACCAATCCTTTGGATACACATAGGATTTCCCATTATATTTCCCAAAATATTAGAGGTTCCGTCTGCAGCCGTACTGCTATCATACTCATCATACTCATCTCCCCAATCGTTATCATAATACCATTCAAACGACAACAAAAATGAAATCAGCGCATCATACTCCGGTATATCAGACACAGATATCTCCCAAGGTTCTACCGGCTGCTGTAAGTTATAATCCTCATCTTCAGGTATATCAGCTCCCGGTCTTATCTCAATATATGGGTCATATATCTCAATGGTTGCATCCTCTTGAGTATCATAATGTTCGGTGGTAATCTTGGCATCCAAGATAAACATACTGAAATCCGGAACTCCCCAGTTATTCATATATTCATTTAAATTTTCCATCGGACCATATATTGAAATTATGGCATCATTATATTTTCCGTTTATATATACGAGGTCAACTCGTACAAGGTAATCTTTTGTACTACCTATATATTCATGGGCATTCATACCAGTGAGCTTGCCAAATTCGCGGCAAACCAAAAGTCTGAATTTTAAAAATGTATCATAATCTTTGATATCCATATTCTGATATCTGTCTATAAGTACCTTTCTGTTTGTTTCCTTATCTCTTGAAAAATCAAAATTATTCCTATCATCCGGGAAACCATAACTAACAAGATCATAATTCAAGTTTTCAAATCCCGATTCAAGAAACATATTATAGTCGGAATTAATACTTTCAACCGAAATCTCGCCGTTTTTATCATAAAGCTTACTGTAAGTATATTTTCTTTCATCATCATTATTGGTTTGCGAAAAACATACAAAGCCTGCTTTTTCCAAATCAGCTTCTGATGATTCTTCGTTTATTCCATCAGAAAACTCAAAATCAGCATTATTATTTAAATGTACACTTACACCTGCATTTCTTTCTTTTTCCTCATGAATACTGAGAACTTCTTTTTTTACGAATGCACTAAACTTCTCGTCCGGCTCTAATGTTTTTACTAATTCTCCATTTTGATATAACTCATATGAGTCGCCGTTTTGAAGCAAAACTCCGTTTTCTATCTCGTCAAGATTTGAAATTCCGTCTTTATCATTAAATTCACACTTAACACCATTTATGGTTATATAAGCCGGTTTACCGTTTTTCTTACCCTTTATAAAATGTATCGTTAAAAATGTTGCAACACCAACCACTGCAAGTACGCATACTGTTATGAGTACCTTAATCCATATAGGCAGCTTTTTCTTTGAAGATTTTTTAGAATTTGCTTTTTTATTGTCAGCCGGTTCGGACTGTTGTACATAGCTTGGTTGAATCTCTTGCTGATTAGATTGATTATAATTTGATTGTATTTCCTGCTGATATGTCTGCTCATAGCTTGGTTGTACAGGCTGACTTGACTGGTCGTAACCGGACTGAAAACTTTGTTGTCCGTCATAACTATATCCTGTCTGCATCGGCTGTGCTGCCTGTCCGCTCTCTTGAAGTGAAATCATCTTCGCTCCACATATGCTGCAAAATTTACTTCCATCAGGGAGCTCGGCTCCACATACATTACAATACATTTTATATTCCTCCGTTTAATGAAAAAACTTACACCCCATATTACATTTTAAAAACTCAAAAGAATGGGGTTATGCTATCCTTGTAGATTGACCAATATCCCTTACCATCAATTATCTTGTACTCCAGTTCAGCATAGTGTGTTCCTATAAACTCATCTCCCTCTCCATATGTGTATAAGTCATAGGTTATATGATATCTCTCTCCATTGAACTCAACAGATTTAATTTGAGGAACAAAGCCTCCGCCTACACCTCCTACGTAAGCATAATAGTTTCCATCATAAAAGTAATAATATGAATCAACATTATCCTTAGCAGCTTGTATCATATCATCATTCCAGTTATAGACATTCTTAAATACAAAATCAGCCCTATATCCATCAATCCCATAAGCATATTCAAATTTATTAAGAGGGTCCATTACCTCATCACTGATATATACATTATCATAATAATGTATATTATAAAGTCCTATATCAATATTAAAGAATGAAGAATAAAATCTGTCATAATCTATATATCCTTCGCAGTCGTAATCTTCTCCTCGTTTACTATACCAGCCAAAATTACCCAGAAAATCATCAATTCCCTCCGGCAGATTAGCTATATCATATGGCTCATATGATGTTACCGGAACTTCTGTAGTAGATTCATCATTACCCTCTTCTTCGGGTATATCAGCTCCCGGTCTTATCTCAATATAAGGATCGTAAACCTCAATAGTTGCATCCTCTTGAGTATCATAATGTTCGGTGGTTATCTTGGCATCTGAAACATAAAATGTACTATCTGGTAATCCCCACTTTGTCATATAGTCGTTCAGTTTTTCATGCGGAGCATATATTGAAATTAATGTACATGTATCTCCTGAAGCACTAATACCAACATCAACTCTGACGAGAAAGTCACTTGTTGCTCCAACATATTCATTATTTTTCATACCGGACAGCTTTGAAGCTTCCTTTGAGAAAAGAAGCTTGAATTTAAAATAATCATCAAAATCACTAATACCACTTACATCAAGCTTTGATGAATATGCATCTATCAAAGCTCTTCGTCTTTCATCTTTATTAAAATACGGACTGCTTGCCGCAATCAAAATCTTATCCTCCGGAAAACCCGGTGATAAATTATAATCGACACCATTGTTATAATTCTCAAGAAAAGCCTCATAATCAGAATTAATGCTATCAAGGGCAATCTCACCATTCTTATCGAAAAGTTTACTATACATATAAAAGTCAGAATACTTGCTAGTATATATATATCCATTTTTTTCACAAGCTTCCTTTGATGCTTTGCTTCCAATACCGTCTGATAATTCAAACTCAGCACCATCCGTTACGGTTATTTGCAAGCACCCAATTCTCCTTTTGATACTATCAAAATGCAAAGCGCCTTGCTTTTCAACCATTACATTGACATCATTTGGTTCTACATTTGATATGAAATTTCCATTTTTATAAAGATCACAACTATACGCACCATTCCTACTATATGTTAATACTATGCCATCTTCAATCTTATCAAGGTTGGATATGCCATCCTCGTCGTTTATCTCGCACTTTATGCCATCTATGGTTACATAAACCGGTTTACCGTTTTTCTTACCCTTTATAAAATGTATCGTTAAAAATGTTGCAACACCAACCACTGTAAGTACGCAAACTGTTATGAGTACCTTTACCCACATTGGAAGCTTCTTCTTCGATGTCTTCACTGGCTTGACTTTCCTATCGTTAATAGGCTGTGACTGCTGTACATAGCCTGATTGCATCTCCTGCTGATATGACCGGTCGTAGCTTGATTGTACAGCTTGTCTTGACTGCTCGTAACCGGACTGTAAATTTTGTTGTCCATCATAACTATAGCCTGTCTGCATCGGCTGTGCTGCCTGTCCACTCTCTTGCAGAGAAATCATCTTCGCTCCACATATGCTGCAAAATTTACTTCCATCAGGGAGCTCTGCTCCACATACATTACAATACATTTTTTATCCTCCACTTGATTTATGCACATTTTTATTCAACTAAATGATTTGAATACATCGACCAATAATTCTTGCCGTCTATATTTTTTATTTCCATTTCAGCTATGTATGCTTCTTTTACATTATCACTATTAGGATCCCAATCAGGTACTTTTTTGTATACTATGATATATCTTGTGCCATCAGTCCTAACTGACTGAATCTCAGGATTGTAAGGCACTACCTCTTCTCCCAAAGGATAGATTGCATAGTAATATCTTCCGTTTTCATAATATGAACTTGCACAGTCAGATGAAGCATTAGCCAAAGCTTCATAATCCTCATCAGATACATTAAATATATTTTGGGCAATCCATCTCAATCCATATTCTGACACTGAACGATAACCCATCCATTCTGTGTCGGGGTCATTCGTATATCCACGTGGATCAGCCGGGTCTCCTTTGGAAGACCTCGCTTCTTCAAGATCATATACATCATCATATAAACCATATCGCGTAATACATCCTTGATATCCCATAATATTCCATAAAATATCAGAATTTCCATCTGCAGCTGTACTGCTATCATACTCACATTCATAGTTTATATCACGATACCATTCAAACTCTTTCAAAAATAAAATCAGCGCATCATACTCCGGTATATCCGACACTGAAATCTCCCAAGGTTCTACCGGCTGCTGTGGTGTTTCCTCCTCTTCTGTAGGTATATCAGCTCCCGGTCTTATCTCAATATAAGGATCGTAAATCTCAATAGTTGCATCCTCTTGAGTATCATAATGTTCGGTGGTTATCTTGGCATCTGAAACATAAAATGTACTATCAGGTAATCCCCACTTTGTCATATATTCATTTAATTTATCTTTAGGTCCATATATTGAAATTGTTGTGTGATCATATTTATCTGAAGAAAACCAAAAATCAACTTGAACAAGAAAATCTTTTTTGCTGCCTACATATTCGCCGTCTTGCATTCCTGTCAGATTTGCAAGTTCTCTTGACAATAGCAACCTATATTTAAATAATGAATCATAATCATAGTCTGATCCTAATCCGCCACAAGTATTAATAATTTCTCTTCTATTTTCCTCTTTAGTTCCACTAAAGGTTAATTGTGAGAAATTATAATCAAATCCTCTTATTTCATATCCAATACCGGCTTTTCCTGATTCGAGAAACTTTTCATAATCAGAGTTAATACTATCAAGTGTAATCTCTCCATTTTCATCGAACAACTTACTATATTTGATATTACTTTGATTTACATATCCTGCTTTTTCAAGCTCATATTTTGATGATTTGTTACTCACTCCATCAGAAAAATCAAAATCAGTTTTTTCATTTATATTTATATTTAAAACCTCAATATGTACAATATCATCATTTATATTGCCTATTTCGCCTTTTTCAACATATACGTCTGCATCAAAAACAGGTACAGGGTTTACTTTTTCACCATCTTTATACAGACTACATCCCATACCGTTGAAAACAACACCATCATTAACTTTATCAAGGTTGGAAACACCATCTTTATCATTTATTTCGCACTTAACGCCTTTTATGGTTACATAAGCGGGAGTTCCCTTTTTCTTACCCTTTATAAAATGTATCGTTAAAAATGTTGCAACACCAACCACTGCAAGTACGCAAACTGTTATTAGCGCTTTATCCCATATCGGCAGTTTTTTCTTTGAAGGTAAATTTTGTTGTTCATCATAACTATAGCCTGTCTGCATCGGCTGCGCTGCCTGTCTGCTTTCTTGCAGTGAAATCATCTTCGTTCCGCATACGCTGCAAAATTTACTTCCATCAGGAAGCTCGGCTCCACATTCATTACAATACATTTTTCATTCCTCCATTTTGTGACAAGGCTCACTCCCTGTCACTTTTACTCTTCAGTCTTTAGCTTATATCCGCATACATTACAGAATTTATCTGTCGGTTCAATCTCACTTCCACAGCCCGGACAGTTATTTGGCGATATAGTCTTAAAGCCCATCGCCTTAATCTGACCGCAGCTTTTGCATATCTTTGCAGAATCCTTATTTAAATGATGACAGGTCAAGCATTCCCAAACCTTTTCATTTAATGCCATGGCTTTTTCTTCTTCCTTGACCTTTGCCATTTTTTCTTCCAATTCTGCCACTGCTATTTTTTTATCAGCATATTTCTTTTCAGACTCATCTCTGCTCATACCACAAGAGCATGATCCAACATAAGAATAATTCGCCTTCTGGCAGTTATAACAAATCCATCCACCCTTTTTAACAATAAAATCCTTTTCGGCCTGAAGCTCTGATTTAGTCTTACCATTTTCAATAGTAGCCATGACAGGTGCCGTGCCACCCATAGGCATACCCGGAGCAGCCTGCATATACGGATTTGGCTGTGCATATGGATTTGCCTGCTGATAAGGTGCAGCCGCATACGGATTTGCCTGTGTATATGGATTTGCCTGAGCATACGGATTTGCCTGCTGATAAGGTCCGTATTCAGGTGTAAGAAGCATCGGATTTATCGCATATGCAGTACCATTATGCTGATGTCTTGCTGCCTCATAAGGATACATATCGGCAAGACGTACAATCTCCGGTCCTCTCATATTTTTACTCTGACGCCTTGAATTACCTATCGCATCAAAGCCCTTGTTCATAAGGTTGTTAAGTACGTATCTTAATAAATATATTACAAATACAAACGCTATCGCTATAACCCAAATCATTTTTATTCCTCCCGGTTTACATAACTTATAATCACATAAATCATATTCATAGTCATCATAGTAAAATCAGCCTAAAATTCATCCTAGAAAAATGATGATTTAGTCTTTATGTCAGTTACATATGTTCTTTCAACAACAGCATTGAAATCAAGCATAAGAAACGCCTTTTCAATGGCTGTAAGAAGTACATTTGAATCCATTCTGGCGGACATTTCTATAATGCCGTTTCTTTCCTTCCACTGATTTACTCTGAATTTATATAGGTGAACTCCCTCGATTTTGCTGTCACCTGCTGCTTTGATTGATGCAGTAAAGGTGCCTGCAGAATTTCTGAATACAAGATTGTTTGCTCCCTTGCTTATGCTTATGCTTATGCCTTCCTGACTTAGAATTCCTCTGTCAAGTGCATTAAGCATTTTGTCAAGATTCGGAACTATTGTCTTAAAAGTATGCTCCTGTTCGTAAAAATCATATGCTCTGCTTTTATTGGCAGCTCCGCTGTCAAATAATTTATTGTTGCCTTTCGCTATAGCTATTCCTATAGCTACACTTACACCAAGTATAATAACTACTATTGCTGTTACCATTTTCCTGCCTCCTTAAAATCATATAATTATTTATTTTTACAAATATTAACACCAAATAATAATTTTAATATATTTATCGTTCTGTTTCACTACCCTATCGGACAAAACTTTCAGGTTAAAAATCTTTAAATCATTCAACAATCGGACAAATTTCGAACTTATTTTCGATATTCATCAGAGTTTTCAGGTACGATAAGCTTCTTTACAACAGCATTTGCTACAAGTGTTATGGCATTTTTGTAGCCTGTTTTCTTAAGCATGCTGCTTATCAGATATTTAACTGTGTTAATCTTTAAATCAAGTTTTTTGGTTATATCAGCATAAGAGCATCCGTTTGAAAGCTGCTCTATGACTGCTATATCCATATCAGTAAAATCTGAACTCTTACAATTGCCCAAAACTGTATTGTATCTAATATCGTATTCTGCAAGCTTTTTACTTTCGTCATCAGTCAGCTCCCCGTAACGGCTTTCTTTATAAACCTCTTTTATTATCTTGGACACATCTCTGGTATCCTTATTTCTATTCCAAAAATACATATTTTCCGTATCTATATAGCTTCTTGACATAGGATATATAGGATAATCTGACATAATAATAACACGTATTTTTGTTTCACTTTTGATTTCTCCGGCAAGTCCTATACTTGAGAGTCCGTATCTCATATAAGCATTTATAAGGAGAACATCCGCTTCCTCGTCCTTGCACGCTTCCTTAACCTCACTCAAATCTCCTAAAACCTTCACAATACTGATGGTATCATCCGATGCCAGCTTGTCACAAAGCCACTCTGTTATGATTCTTGACTCATCAGCAATGATTACTTTTATTTCATTCATAGCAATCACTCGTCCTTTCTCTAAAAATCCATCATACATTTTATCCAAAAGTTATTTTTTTGCGTTCAAGATAAATTCATTTTTTCTTCTCGGAAGTGTTGAATTGCTCATTTTTCTTTGCTAAAATGTCCTTACGTCCGATTAATGACAAATTTGGTAATAAGCGGTCGAATAATAATTTTTACGGGAGTTTTTTATGTCTTTTACCAATATCGACTACAACGACAACCATTACAAATTAATATGGACAAGCGGTGAGCTTGAAGGTTTCTATATTGATTTTAAATATCAGGAAATCGGTTACAGAGAAAATGAACCTGAAAGAATTGAATTTAAAAAGCTGCAGATTATAAAATATCTCCTTGATCACTCCACAGAGTATATCACGGGAACACAGATTAATCTCACGGAGGAGCTTAATTCAATTGATTTGCCAAAAAGTATCTCATCTATCAAAGCCAGCATATTAAGGGCTTTAAATCCCGAATTTGATAAAGAAAAGGCTTCGGATTTATATAATTTGATAATTGATAAACACAGGATAAACGGTCAGATGGGCTATAGGCTCATTACTTCTGATGCAGTTTTGTCAAATGTAGAAGTCTCAGATAATGAAAACATGAATCTTATCAATAAAGCAGCGTTTTCTTCTGAAAATAATAATACTTTAAATGATGGGATTGCTGTAAATAATAAGATAAATATTGAAAAAGATGATAATTCATACGATGAGGAATCTTTTTCTTATATATCAAAAAACTGGTTTATGCTATTTATAATAAGCTATATCATCCTTATGCTTTTATTTATCCTAAAGGCAAATGATATAAGTTTCGGACAGCTTTATAGGCATCTTGTAACGCTTCCGCTTAAAACAAGCTTTTTAATATGTATATCGGGTGGCATACTTCCGGTTCTGGCAGGAATTATAATCGATACACCATTTGCACTTTTATCAAGTCACATAAAAACCGGCAAAAAGGCTGATATATCAAAATATCATCATATAGTAATGCACAAAGAAGGAAGATTTGATCTATCGATGCAGCATATTTCATTTTTTGCAATCTGCAACCTTACAGGTGCCATCACTACCGCTGCCGCTATTCTTTTCGTTAAGAGAATACCTGATTTTGATACATATATTGAAAAAAGTAGTATGAATACGCCTCTTGCCATCATCACGTTTGCAGCTTTATTTGTTGCACTTTACAATAACTATATGCTTCAGACCAAGTCTGAGCCAAACAGAAACAATCACAATTATATACTTACAAGAGCTCACGCATTTTTCAATTTCTTCTGGCTTACCTTTTCCATATCCGTAAGCTGTGGGCTTTTATTTGCATTTTTACTTTTCAGAATCAGCAGCTCATATGCTACTCCGGACTCTTTGGATTCATCATTTTTGATAATGATTCTTGCAGCATACTCATATCTTTGGTTTTCTGCCGATTCGCCTTTAGCCAAGGATATCGATTCCATAAGCAAGGACAATTTTGTATCAGGTGCACCGGTGCTTGCATTCTTTTCGATACTTTATACAATACTTTGCTTTGATATGTCGATGACCTGCATACTCTCCTTTACAATCAATATACTGGTGCTTATAGTCTGGTACATAGTTTTAAAAAAGCGCAAAAGTATAGGTGTAATAAGATTTATAACCTCATTTTTCTCTGTTATAGCTGTTTTCGTAATTCTTATGTTGGTTTTGAATTTATAAGATTATATTTTATCTTGCTTTATAAATGTCTTAAAAACACTATATGCTTTTATAATCATTAGATAATCATTTTTTCTGAAATATTAGTTGCTTATTCCAACTATATCATTTAAACTATACACATCTTAAGAAAGAACGAGGAATTATTTATGAGTGAAAACATAAACGAAAATGAAGAATTTGACGAACCAACCATATCTATGACTCTGGAAGACGGCACAGAGCTTGAATGCGACGTAATCGCTATCTTTCCTGTAAACGGACGTGACTATATCGCACTTTTACCAAATAAGCCTGTAGCAGGTTATGAAGAAAATGAAGTATTTCTTTATCGCTATGCTGAGCTTGAGGGCGATGATATCGACCTTTCCCAGATAGAAACCGAAGAAGAATACGAAGCTGTCGCAGATGCCTTTGATGAGCTTCTCGACGAGGAAGAATTCAATAATTTTGAAGAATAAAAAACAACCAGGAAAGGCTCTGATTGATATACTTTAGGTACACGCATGGCACACTGACGCTTAACGCCATGCTTAGCACCTAAAGTATATCAACCGGAGCCTTCCTTTGTTATATTATTCAACTGTAATGTGAGTCATATCCGTATATTTTATTTTCCACCATACCATGCGGTACCTTCATCACGCCAACCATATTTTTTCAAGTTATCTCTTTCTGTTTCATTGGTGGTGTAATGATGTGCACCTGCTTTTGCATTTGGATTATACAAACGATATAGAGGCTTTCCATCCTTTGCTTCTGAATACCAGCCAATACCTTCATATTTCCATCCAACTTCTACAAGAAAATCTTTTTCTTTTGCACTCATTGTATAATGATGATCACCTGCATTTGGATTATATAATCTGTAAACAGGTGTATCAGAAGTTTCAGGCGCATTCCATGCCACACCTTCGTATTTCCACCCTACACTAACAAGCTTATCTCTTTCACCTGCATTTGCAGTATAAAAATGCTCGCCAGAATTAGGATTGTATAAACGGTACATAGATACATATTTTACCGTTGGTGTTGTAGGCGTTGTTGGTTCTGTTGGCTCTGTTGGCTCTGTCGGTGTTGTTGGTTCTGTTGGCTCTGTTGGTTCTGTTGGCTCTGTCGGTTCTGTTGGTTCTGTTGGTGTTGTTTCAGCAACAGTTAATTTAAGATATGAATAACCATCACTATAATAGAAATTGATATCATATTCACCGACAGCAAGTGTTTTTAAATAACTATTCTTAAAAGTAACAATTGTACTTCCCTCGGCAACTGTATAATCGGTTCCTTTAGCCAAACTATAAGAAGCAATATAACTATTATCAGCTCTTACATATATTTCAAATTCTTCAAATTCAGCAAAAGGTCCATCTACTTTAACTTCGACATCTTTATCAGAATCCAAATAAAATGTTCTTTCATCTTCACCAATAATGTCATATATTCTTATCCATATTGCATAAAATGTTGTATCAGCATTTATAGGATCATCTAGAGATGTACCATTTCCGGTCCATCCTAAAAATTCATATCCATCTTTCGATAAATCTGCCGGTCTTGTAGCTACAGTATTTTCATTTACCGTTTGTGTACTAACAATTGTATCTCCATCTTTAAATGTAACTGTATAAGTAGTTGGTTGAACATAAGTTTCAACAATATCACCACTCAATTTAGTTCCGTCATATGTAACAGTAAATTCAGAATTTCCATCTGTTGTAAGGCCGGTATTATCTTTTAGTAAAACAGTATATTCTCCGGTTATTTCACCTGAAATTCCATATGAACCTAAATAACTATTATCTGAATATTTAGCCTCAATTAACTCAATTAAGTTTAATGAGTTTTTTCCTTTCGTCTGATTTCCGTTTTTTAGTGCTGTCCTATATTCACTAACGCCATGTTTAACAAATATACCATATGAATTAGAAGACTTTGTCCAAGTAATAGTACCATCAGCATAAACATGAAGGCCTATCATAGAAGGTTTTGTTGAATCATATTCAAGTGCCTTAACATTTATGTTTGGTATAAATACAATTAATGCAATCACGAAAGCAATTACTCTTTTTAAAATTTTTTTCATATAGTTTTTCCTCCTTATATACTCTGACAATTCTTATATCTCTTACCACATCCTCGCGTAGTCAAAACTTAAGTAATTTCAATTATTTTATTCAACTGTTATGTGAGCCATATCCGTATAAAGCTTCTTATCGCCCCAGACTACTCCGACTACTGTAACTGTAGCTCCGTCTTCGCCGATTGTTGAACCGTCGCCGTCAACTATCTCAATTGTTACAGTCTTTTCAAGTCTGCCTGTTTCATTTTTAACCTTAACTTCTCTCCAGGTGCTTATAGTACCTAATTCACCTGTAAGCTTGATAACCATTCCCTTATATTCGTCTTTATCATACTTTGACTTGAAATCATTAAATGTATCATAATCCCAAGCTCCGTCGACCACCTCTACATCCGGTGTCTGATCAAGATTTACACCCGATAGATCCTTTTTGTCTTCAGGCTGCTCGTAAGGACTGCCGGAGTTTTTAGCATCCTCTTTAGCCTGAGCTGCGGCTGCCTCGGCGGCCGCCTCTGCATCTGCCTCGGCCTGCTTTGCATTTTCCATTTCATCTACAGAGGTTATAAGAAATGTACTCTCATAGCCTATGGTTTCTGTATAATCATCATTGTATTTTGGATATAAGCCAAATGCCGTAACCTTACCATCCTCTGCTATTTCAAATTCAAGCGGCCATACTCCCTTTGTGACATCCTTGTATTCCCCGCCTTCATCTTCAACTCCGAGAGCCTGTGTTATATCAACCGCATCAGGTCCTGCATCCTCCGGATTATCATATATGAGCCAGCATACATTTGAAGCCTTTATCTCCCATGTACCTGTCATTTCTTCACTGACATCACCATTACTCTCAATAATCTGCTCAACAAAGGTATGATCATCATTTAAAGTAATATATTGGGAATCGGTTGAAAAATCTCTATATGCCACCATTCCCGAAAATGCATCATCATACCAGCTCTGCGGCTTGCAACCCCACTGTCTGTGTGCACGCATAAATGTTGTACCTGTCACAAAATCATAACAGGTAAAATTATCCTGAAATGTAATATCAAAATCAACAGTTCCTCTTCCGTCATTTAAATCCATAGGCTCATCAATCGTAACATGCCCATTCTCTTCATTTAAAGGTGCACCGCCAAAATCCTGATTAACATAAGTACCCTTATCATTTAATGTATCAATCTCGATATCAAGACCAATGTTGCTGAAATCATGTGAAGTCTGTGTAAACATTATAAAATAATCTGCATTTACATCTCCCTCCGGATACCAGTAGTCACTTGTATCTCCAAAAGGATCCTCGAGGTCATTATATGAACCCGGATGAATATATGCAGGATCAACTAATGCCTCTCCTTTTATCTCCTCTGTCGTTGCTTCGGTTGCTTCAGCAGTTTCAGTAGCTTCTGTTGTTTCATTCTTCTTTTCAGACTTACCGCACGCTGTAAGTGAACCGACCAACATAGAAGCAATAAGCACTGACGATAAAACCTTACTTGATTTTTTCATTTTATAATACCTCCGTTATATTATGGCAAAAATATATGATAAAGTGCTTGTCTTCCTATCACATAATGTGTGATATATGGGGACAAGCACCTTGCTGCATTTTATTCAACGAGTTCGACACCCTTGATAAGCATCTCAAGCTCTTCCATGGTTCCGTACTGCATATCAATCAGGAAATATCCGTCACCTGCATCTGTTGCTACAGTGTACGCGTTATCATATGGGATATAACCTACCCAATGGATATCTCCTATATCCCACTCCTGCTTTTCAAAGCCGGAATCTTCACCCATGGATCTTCTAATCTGCTCATCAGCCGATACATTTCCTGTCCAAAATGCAATTCTGCCACCAGTTTCATCATTATCAAGGACGATCTGTGATGATGTTTCCTTAACAATTGTATAACCCTCAGGAATTCCTACAGTTGCATTGTCCATTTCATTTGTCTGAATGTAATTGATTACTTCTTCAGCTTCTGTTGTTTCGGCATCAGTGTCAGAAGCCTCTTCTTCTGTCGCATCCGGTTCTTCGGCTTCACCCTCACCAATCTTAAGTGAACCAAGCACCTTCTTTGTTGCTTCATCATCAAATGCAAATCCTGCTGCTGATACTCTTATATACTTACCGTTAACTGTTGCGTAAAGCTCGAAACCATATCCACCCCAGCCATCACTGTACTGAAATCCTGTCCAGTCGATATCACCATAAGTACCCTTTACATCAGTCTGCTCGTTGGTATAAGTATCTTTGTTATAATTGTAAGCATTCATCATGTTATCTTCGCTGCTTTCTTCCTTGAAGTCAAAATAAGTCAGGTCTGATTTTTTAACCTGAAAATATCTTGTGTCATTTTCATCGAAGACATCTCCGCCTCTAAATGTATATCCGGCAGGAACAGTTACAGTATAAAAGCCCCAGGTTACAGTTTCCTCTTCGCCTGCTGCCTCTTCCTCCGTATCCTCCTCGGTATACTCGTATTCATCTTCAGTAGTGGCATCATCAGAATCCTTCTTATCCTTACCACATGCTGAAAGTGCTCCTACAAGCATTACTCCGCATAGTAAAACCGAAAGCTTTTTAGAAAATCTTTTCATAATCTCATCCTCCATTTTTCCTGTAATACACCGGTCAAAATAAAAAGCCGGATGTAATTAATTAGCAACATTACTTATGTTTATATCTCTTCAAATTAATATAATATCATAAATAAAAATATAATAATATCCTCCGAGTCGGACAAATTTAGGGGGTATTTTTGACCAAGTTGGGCAAAATCGACCCCCATTTTTGACCGACTTGGTCAATTTTTAACTCTTTTTTTGACTGATTTGGGCTATTTCATCCCATCATTTTGACCAAGTTATGCAAATTTTTGCATAACTTGGTCAGTTCCATTTCTTTTCTTTGATTGAATAATATAATTAAAGAGCAAAAAAAAATAAAGGACAACTGAATGTCCTTTATCTTAAAAACCCCAAACACATACTTTTAAAGGTCTTTATAGTCTTTAAATCGTTATTCTTTTTTTGAAAGAAGTTTTCTTAATTTCTCTATTTCAGCATCTTTTTGTTCTAATTCAGCTCTACTCTCGGCACGTCCTTGCTCTATACCCTTTTCATATCCTTCTTCATAGCCCTCTTCACGAATTGACTTCTTATATAATTCCTCATCAAATTCAAATATACTCATCGAAATCACCTCTGCTTTATTTGCCAGCAAAAAGTCCTTCAATATGTCATGCTTTATGCAATAGTCAACTGCGCGCCGTACTGCTTCTTCAAGCGGATATTCTTCCGAATACTTTCTTACTGTATCACCAAATTGCATATATTGAAATAATGTCGGACATTTTCTTTTCACTTCTTCATTATATCCCGAATTGATATTCAATTGCAACACCTTTAACTGAAGATTTATATCATCTGTTTTATGCTTATATGATGATGAAAGTGTTAATTCTTTCACTTCCGGTTGTTCTTCTTTTCCATTATAAAAAACAAAAAATCTTGGATTTGGAAGTTCTATAAGCTTACTGCCATAAAGATTCTTTTTGACAATAAGCTTTTCAAT
>JAFUGL010000069.1 GCA_017469405.1 Lachnospiraceae bacterium
ATACAGGAGTTTGAAGAAAAGCCTGAGAAACCAAGAAGCAATAAAGCATCTATGGGTATATATATCTTTAACTGGAAGCTTCTTAAAGAGGCACTTACAGTTATGAAGGATCAGCCGGAATGTGATTTTGGTAAGCATATCATTCCTTACTGTCACGAGAAGGGAAGTAAGATTTGTGCTTACGAGTATAAGGGTTATTGGAAGGATGTAGGAACTCTGGGTTCATATTGGGAGGCCAATATGGAACTTGTTGATATCATTCCTGAGTTCAATCTTTATGAAGAATTCTGGAGAATATATACCAAGAGTGATATTCTTCCACCACAGTATATTGCACCTGAAAGCTCAATTACAAAGAGTATAGTCGGTGAAGGTACAGAAGTTTACGGAACTATAGACAGTTCGGTCATCGGTTCCGGTGTATCTATAGGTAAGGGTGCAGTAGTTAAGAACTCCATCATTATGAATGGAGCGGTAATTGGAGACGGTGCAGTTATAGATAAAGCTATAATTGCAGAAGGTGTTGAGATTGGTGCTAATTCCGAACTCGGTGTGGGTGAAGAAGTACCTAATGAATTTGCACCTCATATCTATTCATTCGGACTTGTAACTATCGGCGAGAATTCAGTTATTCCTGCCAATGTTAAGATTGGTAAGAATGTTGCAATTTTCGGTGAGACAACAATTGATGAATATCCGGACGGCTTACTTAAGAGTGGTTCGAGCATAATAAAGGTAGGTGAATAGAATGAGAGCGATAGGTATTATTTTAGCCGGTGGCGGCAGCAGCAGAATGGGAGACATGTCATCTAAGAGAGCTGTAGCGGCTATGCCGATTGTAGGAAGCTACAGGGCAATAGATTTCACACTTTCCAACATGACTAATTCACACATACAGAAGGTTGCAGTATTTACACAGTATAATTCACGTTCTTTAAATGAACACCTTAACTCATCAAAGTGGTGGGATTTCGGTAGAAAACAGGGTGGCTTATATCTGTTTACTCCAACCATCACAGCAACAAACAGTTATTGGTACAGAGGAACTGCTGATGCACTGTATCAGAATATTAATTTCCTTAAATCAGCTCATGAGCCTTATGTTGTTATAGCATCAGGTGACGGTATTTATAAGCTTGATTATAATAAGGTTCTTGAGGACCATATCGCAACAGGCGCTGATATTACCATTGTTTGTAAGGATATTCCGGCAGGCGAGGATGACATCAACAGATTTGGTGTGGTTAAGCTTGCAGAGGATAACAGAGTTATAGACTTTGAGGAGAAGCCTTTGGTTGCAGAGACTAATACAGCTTCTATCGGTGTATATGTTGTTAGAAGAAGACAGCTGATTGAACTTCTTGAAGCATGTGCTGCAGAAGGAAGAAGTGATTTCGTAAGTGATATTCTTATAAGATATAAAAATGTTAAGAAGATATACGGATACAAGCTTGAGTCATACTGGAGAAATATCGGAACAGTTGATTCATACTTCAAGACCAATATGGATTTCTTAAATAAGGATATCAGAGATTATTTCTTCAGACAGCATCCGGATGTTTACTCTAAAGTAGAGGATCTTCCACCTGCTAAGTATAATGGGGAAGCTGTTGTTAATAACAGTCTTGTAGCAAGCGGATGTATCATCAACGGTACTGTTGAAGATTCGGTATTGTTTAAGAAGGTATATATTGGTAATAATTGTGTTATAAAGAACTCTATTATTCTTAATGATGTTCATATAGGTGATAACTGTTATATTGAAAACTGTATTGTTGAAAGTAGAGATACTTTAAGAGCCAATACGGTTCATACAGGTGATCCTGATGAAATAAAAGTCATAATAGAAAAGAATTTTAGATACGCTCTATAATGTAAGGCAATATAAAAAGGGGGATTAATATGCAAATTACAGATGTAAGGGTAAGAAAGGTTACAAAAGAAGGTAAGATGAGAGCAGTAGTATCGATAACCATTGACAACGAATTCGTTGTACATGATATCAAGGTTATCGAAGGAGAAAAGGGTCTGTTTATAGCGATGCCAAGCCGCAAAGCTTCTGATGGAGAGTATAGAGATATAGCTCATCCGATCAACTCAGACACAAGAGACAGGATACAGAGTATTATACTTGAAAAGTATCAGGAAACTGCTTCTGAGACCGAGGAATAAAAGGTACATTTTAAGGGGCTGTCGATAGGCAGCTCCTTTTTCTTAGTAGTTACAACAAGATTTTAAGTAAATGGACAGAGGATTATAGCTTATCACTTTGTCTGAAAGTAAAAACCGGGAGGACATGATGGAAGAAGAATACAGTGTAACGGTCACGGATCTTATCAACAAAATGAATCTGGTCAATCACACGCCGGAGATAGATACAGATAAGATTCTGATCAAAGATCCCAATATGAACAGACCGGCTGTTCAGCTGGCAGGCTTTTTTGAGCATTTTGATGCTGCAAGAATTCAGATTTGTGGAAATGTAGAATATGCATATATCGCAAATATGCATTCAAGAGAAGAGAATATTGAGATATTTGAAAAGCTTTTTGCGTATAAGATACCATGCCTTATATTTTGCAGAAACTTGCAGCCTTATGATTTCATTATCGAGGCGGGCAGAAAACATGGTATACCTATACTTACAGATAAGTCTGAAACAACATCGGAATTTGTTCATGAAGTTGTAAGATGGCTTCACGTCGAGTTAGCACCACGTATATCCATTCATGCCGTTTTGGTTGATGTATATGGTGAAGGCGTTCTTATAATGGGTGACAGCGGTATAGGAAAAAGCGAGGCTGCACTTGAACTCATAAGACGAGGTCACAGACTTGTGTCTGATGATGTTGTTGAGATAAAAAAGGTTAGTGATGAGACCTTGGTTGGAACAGCTCCGGATACGACGAGACATTTTATAGAACTAAGAGGTATAGGTATTATAAATGTCAAGACTATGTTCGGTGTTGAATGTGTTAAGCAGACACAGACCATAGACCTTGTTGTTAATCTTGAAGAGTGGGATAAGGAAGCCAACTATGACAGACTTGGTCTTGAGGATCAGTATACCGAATTTTTGGGAAATAAGGTTGTGAGTCATTCGATTCCGATTAGACCGGGACGTAATATAGCAATCATAGTTGAGTCTGCTGCTGTAAACCACAGACAAAAGAAGATGGGATACAACGCAGCACAGGAGCTCTATGACAGAGTTACACAAAATATTGCACGTAATTCTCAAAATGTTTAATTTTTATACTGACTGCATCCATAATACAAGATACACGCAAAGCACGCGATGCTTAACGCTTTGCTTAGCATCTGTATTATGAATGCAGTCAGTAGAAAAACTGATAAACGTTTTGAGATATTATAAATGGAAAGGAAGGAAAAGTAATGAAGAAGTATGTTTTTGGTGTAGATATAGGCGGTACCACAGTTAAGATCGGTCTTTTTACAAGTGAGGGTGAGCTGCTTGAAAAGTGGGAGATTACCACTCGTGTAGATGGCGGTGGAAAGCACATCCTCGGTGATATAGCCAGATCTATAGATGCCAAGATTGAGGAAAAGGGTATAGACCGTGATGAGGTTGCCGGTATAGGTATGGGAGTTCCCGGACCTGTTAAGAGTGACGGAACGGTTTTAAAATGCGTAAATCTCGGTTGGGGTATATTTAATGTTGCAGAAGAGATGAAGGAACGTACAGGCTTTGAAGTTAAGGTCGGAAATGATGCCAATATGGCTGCCTTTGGTGAGATGTGGCAGGGTGGCGGTAAAGGCTATAAGGATCTTGTTATGGTAACACTCGGAACCGGTGTAGGCGGTGGTATTATCATAGATGGCAAGATGCTTTCAGGAGTAAACGGTGCCGGCGGCGAGATCGGACATATCCAGGTTAATGACCATGAGACAGAGGTTTGCGGATGCGGACGCTGCGGATGCTTAGAGCAGTATACATCGGCTACGGGTATAGTAAGAATGGCCAATATCAAGCTTAATAATTCAGAGGCACCTTCTTCTTTAAGAAATGTTAAATACATATCCTCTAAGGCAATATTTGATGCGGCAAAGGACGGAGATGAGATAGCTTCCGGTCTTGTAGAGGAGCATGGAAGAATTTTAGGAAAAGCTCTTGCTCAGATAGCATGTGTAGTTGATCCGGATATATTTGTAATAGGCGGCGGTGTTTCCAAGGCCGGAGAAATAATAATTGAAAAGACCTCCAAGTATTTCCAGGAAAATGCATTCCACGCATGCAAAAAGACTAAGTTTGCTCTTGCGACTTTAGGTAATGATGCAGGTATTTATGGCGGTGCATATTCCATACTTAATGAATAATTTTCATAAAAATGGTTAAATCGACGAACTAACAGTCATTTTTTTAAATAAAATTGATATTTTTTCACATTGAATTAATTAGACCCATAATGTATGATAGATATGTTATGGGTCTAATTTTATTTTGCAGGATTATTCTTTCGTAAAATAAAAATAAGATTGTCGATTATAAGGGGTATATATGATAGATATATTTGAAGCAGTAAACTATAAATCTGATGAACCGTTAAAGAAGCATACGACAATGAGAGTTGGCGGAAATGCAAAATATGTATTTTGCCCTAACGATGTCCATGAGCTTAAGGCGGTTATTGATTATTGTAAGACCAATAATGAAAGATATATCGTTATCGGTAATGGCAGCAATATTATTTTTATGGATGACGGCTTTGATGGAATAGTTATAAAGATTTTTAATTTGATGAGTGATAGCAGCATAGAAGGGGATCTGATTAAGGCAGATGCCGGATGTATCCTTTCCAAGCTTGCCAATTTGGCAAAGGACAATTCACTTACAGGTATGGAATTTGCTTCAGGGATACCGGGAACTTTGGGCGGAGCAATAGTTATGAATGCCGGAGCATACGGCGGGGAAATGAAAGATATAGTTGAATATGTTGATATCCTTATGGACGATGGAAATGTAAAGAGATATTCTAATGAAGAAATGAATTTCGATTATAGAAAAAGTATAGTAGATGAGGGTAAAATTGTTCTTTCGGCCGGATTAAGACTTAGTAAGGGCGATAAGTCAGAGATTGAGGCAAAAATGAATGAGCTTAAGGAAAAAAGAACAAGCAAGCAGCCTCTTGAATACCCTAGTTCAGGTTCAACCTTTAAGAGACCTAAAGGATATTTCGCAGCAAAGCTTATAGAGGATGCGGGACTTAAAGGCTACAAAGTAGGCGGTGCTATGGTTTCACCAAAGCACAGCGGATTTGTTATTAATTATGACAATGCAACGGCAGAGGATGTATTAAAGCTTATAGATGATGTAAGAAATATTGTAAACGATAAATTTGGAGTTTTGCTTGAACCGGAGGTAAAAATCATAAGATGAGATTTGTTATAGTTACCGGAATGAGTGGAGCGGGTAAATCCACTGCATTAAAAAAACTTGAAGATATGGGATTTTTCTGCGTGGATAATCTGCCGGTTATGCTTATAAAAAGATTTGCGGACATCGCGTATGATGATGAACTTTCTGTAGACAATGTAGCTATAGGTGTGGATATAAGGAGTGGAGAATCCCTCAATCAGCTTTCGGTTTTGCTGGAGGATATGAAAAAGAGCAGCTATAGCTATGAGATACTTTTTTTGGATGCTACAGAGCCGGAGCTTGTTAAGAGGTTTAAGGAAACCAGAAGAAAGCATCCGCTTTCAAAGAGTGGAAGAATTAACGAGGGAATAGTCAGAGAAAGACAGAAGATAGAGTTTTTAAAGCAAAGAGCGGACTATATCATAGATACAAGCGGTTTGCTTACCAGAGAGCTTGGCGCAGAGATTGAAAAGATATTTTCAAGTGGCGAAGCTTATAACAATATGATTATAACGGTTATGTCTTTTGGTTTTAAGTATGGAATTCCAAGAGATTCGGATCTTGTGTTTGATGTAAGATTTTTACCTAATCCGTATTATGTTGAGGAGCTTAGACCTTTGACGGGTAATGATAAGGCGGTAGCGGATATGGTCATGGACTGCGAGGAATATGAGCAGTTTATGAAAAAAATGGTGGATATGATAGAGTTTCTTGTTCCAAATTATAAAAAAGAAGGAAAGAACCAGCTGGTAATATCCGTTGGCTGTACAGGCGGAAAGCATCGTTCCGTAACAGTGGCAAATGCCCTTTATGAGAGATTGGGACATCTTCCGTATACAGTAAGGCAGTTTCACAGAGATATAACCAAGGATAAGTTTGTAAAAGGATAGGAGAAAAAATATGTCCTTTTCCGGAAATGTTAAGCAGGAGCTTTTTCTTCATATAAGCAATGCAAGACATTGCAGGTTGGCAGAGCTTGCGGCTTTGGTTGTTTTATCTGATGAAAATGAAGATACTCTTGCAGGAAAAAAAATAGAGAAATTATCCAGTATTTTAAAGATTGATCCCTATGATGAACAAGAGAAGATAGCTTTAAAAATTGTGGAAAATAAAGGGAAAAAGATAGTTGACAGGATACTGATATCTAAGCTTTGTTGTAAACAGGCATTTATAAGAGGTGCTTTTATTGCGAGAGGTTCGGTGACTGATCCTGAGAAAGGATATCATCTTGAAATTGTATGCGATACAAAAGAGCTGGCACTTCTTTTAATAGATATTATCAAAGATTTCGAGGTTGAAGCTAAGCTTATAGAAAGAAAAAAAGCATATGTTGTTTATATAAAGGATGGTTCCATGATAGTTGATTTACTGAATGTTATGGGCGCCCATGTATCTCTTATGGATATGGAAAATGTGCGTATTCTAAAGGATGTAAGAAACCGTGTTAACCGTAAGGTTAATTGTGAAACCGCAAATCTTAATAAAACTGTAAATGCTGCTGTAAAACAGATAGAAGATATACAGTATATAGAAAAAACAAAAGGATTGAAATACCTGCCTGACGGATTGAGGAGTATTGCTCAGATTCGTTTGGAAGAGCCGGAGCTTTCGCTTAATGATTTAGGTCAGATGCTTACTCCGCCGCTTGGAAAATCAGGTGTTAATCATAGATTAAGAAAAATAAGTGAGATAGCCAGTGAACTAAGGAGGATTAATTAAATGTTTACTAAGAGTGTTATTGTTAATTTGCCAACAGATTCTGAAGCAAGACCTGTAGCTGTTATGGTCCAGATTTCAAGCAGATATGACAGCAGAGTTTTTGTGTCTACACACAACAAAAAGGTCAATGCCAAGAGCATTATGGGTATGATGAGCATAGGCTTTACTAATGGTGATGAGCTTAGCATAGAAGCTGAAGGTGATGATGCAAAAGAGGCTGTTGAAGCAATGGCAAAATATATTGAATCTAAATAGTTAGCTTTCTTGCACAAGTTTGTTAATTATGCTATAATGAAGTTTAATCAAAAAAGGAGGAGGTCAAATGGGAAAGCTTAGTGATTTGTTTGGTAAGATTCCATTTTTAGCTAATATCGGTAATAAAAAGATATCTACCAAAAGTAACGTAGAACTCCAATACGACAAGGGTATTAATCTTTTGGAAAATGGCAATCCGGAAGAAGCTGTTGAGATATTTGAAAAGATAGCTGATATAGCTATTATGGATGAAAATTATAAATCTTTTGGATCGGATGCCTTAAGAATAATGGGTGAATTATTCGAGACAGGTAAGTATAGCAACAGTACTACGGATATTGATAAAGCCAAGGCATGTACTTATTATGAAAAGTATATTAAGCTTAATAATGATGGGGAGATGATTTATAAGCTTGCCAAGATGCTTCTTGAAATTCAGAATTTTTCAAAGGCTATTACTTATTTTGAAAAGGCTACCGAATGTGGCATAAAGGCTGCATATATGAACCTTGGTAGTATATATGAAAATGGTCTTAACAGAATTGATCAGTATGGAAATAAAAGTGATTTTGTAGTTCCTGTTGATTATGAAAAGGCAATGAGATGGTACAAAAAACTGGCTGATATGGGCGACTCCAAGGCGAAGTCTGCTTATGACAGGGTTGAGTATGCAAGTAGTCATACAGACAGCATAGAGTTTGAGGAAAAGGATAAGCTTTATACTGCTATAGCTGAATCCAGACGTGCTAAAGGTAAGGAGCCTAAGTATAAGATGATCGAGGCTTCAAAGCTTCAGTATCAGTATACTTATGTTCATAATCAGGTAGATGGCTATATACACAAGCTTCCTAAAGACTGGGTAAAAACAATCAATGAGGAAACTGATGAAGAATACTATGCACCTAGCCTTACCTATAAAGACTTTGCTATGTATGTTTCATATGACAGTATTCCAAGGGATTCAAAGAAGACTCTTGAAAACTATCTTAGATATTGTAACGATGCTTTCGATGAGGAGCTTCAGCTTAAAGCATATATAACTGAGTATGCGGATGGTATATGTACTACTTTCTATCATAAAGAGATGGAAAAGGGTATTGTTACATTTGTCTTTTATCAGGGAAAGCGTCTTGCATGTATGAAATTCGTATGTGCAAACATGGATATTATAGAGCAGTATGAGGAGATTATTTTTGAGACTGCAAACTCATTTGCTTTTGTCGATCCGACACTTGCAAGTGACCAGAGTGCCAATCGTAAGGATAACCAGTATTACAGCGAGGCTGTATACTGTTACTACCTTGAAGATTATGAAGGTGCGATGGCAGCAGCTAAGCAGGCTCTTAAGCTTGGAAGTATTAAGGCAAGCTACCTTCTTATAGAGCTTTACTTTGATAATGATTCACCATATAAGGATCTTGAAAAAACCATAAGCTACGCAAAGCAGCTCTTTGATGCAACCAAGGATCCTGACCTTGCATTCCTTCTTGGTAATATATATGACCAGCAGCTTAAGGATTACATGAAGGCTCTTAATTGGTATGAAAATGCTCACAGACTTGGACACAAGAGAGTAGCATTTTATCTTGGAAGATTTTATTACTATGGTGTACTTAGAACCAAGAGAGATGGTATTAAGGCACTTAAGTATTTTGAAGAGGCAGCTGCCAATGGTATCATGGAGGCAGAGGCTTATATCAAGGATATCAAAGAATTGGGTGGAGAAGACTTACAAAGCTGTGTAGAGAAATGGGAAAGAGCGGTTCAGGCAGGCAGTGGAGCAGCGGCTTTAAAGATAGCACTTTACAAGCAGAGTCAGGTATTTTATATAGCTAATTCTTATGAAATTGAAAAAGCATTTAATGAGGCTCTTGGTCTTGGAAGTTACCAGGCAGCTTATGAACTTGGTAAGATTTATCAGCAGCAGGAAGCAGATGAGAATTACAGAGGCGAGATAAGAAGTATCAAGTATTTTGAAAAGGCTTATGATAATAGGTTTGATGGCTTTGATAAGGAAAATCTCTATAAGGTTATCGAATACAAGGCTGAAAAGACAGATAATCCTGCTGAGAAGATTAACCTCTACCTTAACAGTGCTAAGACCGGATATGTTCCGGCTGTGGAAAAGCTTATAGACCTTGTACCTGTAAGTGATGAAAAGATAGAATTCCTCTACAATGAATTAAGAGAGATAGCTGAAACAGGTGATGATGCATGTATCATCGGCATGAATAAGCTTGAAAGAAAGTATACAAATCTCATATTGAGAGAGCCGACTGATTGGCAGAAGGTTATCGAAAATAAATTCTTCAGACTTTGCGTACCAAAGGAATGTACTGCACAGATAAATGATGATGGTGGTACAATTAAGTTTGCTGATTCGGTTGTAGAATTTGCTGTTGCTGAGCTTCCGGTTAAAGCGGATGATGAAGAAAACTACTTAAAGATTTATAAACTTATTCTTTCAGAATATCTTCCTGATGAAAATGCTGAGATAATTATAGCAAATTCAAGAATGATTGGTTCTGCTATGAGAGAGACAAAGAATAATATTCATTCATATAGTATTCTTATGATTAGCTCAAAGAACCAGTATATGTTTAAGCTTAGTTCACGTGACAGACGTGAGATGATGCAATTTAAGGATAGAGTTCTTGAGATTGCCAAGTCTCTTGTAGAAACAGGTGAGATATATGTAGCTACAGAGGAAAGCAGAAAGAATATAGGCTTATCATTCCTGCTTCGTTCAAATGAGAGCGGATTCTTATCAATCGGTAAGAGTGAATAGAATGATAACATTGCAGCATGAAAATATGCGTAAATTCTTTGTTAGAAATATTTGCTTGCTTTTATTGCATAGTAGAGTATAATATCAATATAATTAAATATAACTTCAGGGCAGGGTGCAATTCCCGACCGGCGGTACAGCCCGCGAGCCGAAAGGTTGATTTGGTGAAAGTCCAAAGCCGACAGTAAAGTCTGGATGGAAGAAGTAAGTTTAGATACAGATAATATATACATTAATCGGTATAAATATTATTTGATTATTATTAAAATGACCTGAAGAAATTCAGGTCATTTTTATTATGCGCAGAGCCACCGAAAGGAATATGTCAGCTAAAGCTGACCGGCGGCTCGCGCGCGAATAGGGTGCGATTTCATCTTCCCTATTCGATTATATATTATTAGGAGAGATTATGTTTGATGAAAAGTATATGCGCGCGGCTATAACGCTTGCAAAAAAAGGTATAGGTGCGGTCAATCCAAATCCTCTTGTAGGGGCAGTCATTGTAAAGGATGACCAAATTATAGGACAGGGGTATCATAAGGCTTACGGAGGACTTCATGCTGAAAGAGAGGCATTTAAAAATCTTACCCAAAATGCTGAGGGTGCGGATATGTATGTTACGCTTGAACCCTGTTGTCATCATGGCAAGCAGCCACCTTGTGTGGAAGCGATAGTTGAGCATAAGATAAAAAGAGTATATGTAGGTTCCGATGATCCGAATTCACTTGTAAGTGGAAAGGGTTATGAATATTTGCGGGAGCATGGAATAGAAGTACATACGCATATCTTGAAGGATGAGTGTGATGCGTTAAATGATATATTTTTTCATTACATTACAACAAAGACACCTTATGTGATAATGAAATATGCCATGACAATGGATGGAAAGATTGCATCATATACCGGTAAGAGCAAATGGATAAGCAATGAAGCTTCAAGATATAATTCTCAAGAGCTTAGAAACAGATGCAGCGGAATTATGGTTGGAATAGGCACGGTTTTTGCAGATGATCCGATGCTCACCTGCAGATTGGGAGGCGGGTATAATCCTATAAGAATAATATGCGATACAAAGCTTAGGATTCCGTTGGATTCCAAAATAGTTAAAACAGCCGGAGAGGTTAGAACCATAGTTGCAGCCGGTGAAAGTATAAAGGGTAAAATTAATTTGGATGATAAAAGTGATTTAGAATCCGTTATTAATAATCGAAATGATATAGATAATAAAATAGATATTAAAGATAAATATAATGAGTTGATTAAGCGAAATGTTGAGGTTATTTTCATAGAAGAGGAAGACGGAAAAATCAACCTTAAAAAGCTTATGAACAAGCTGGGAGAACTTGAGATAGACAGCGTTATTATAGAAGGTGGAGGTACACTTAATTACAGTTCGCTTGAAGCTGAAATTGTAAATGAGGTTATGATATACATGGCACCAAAGCTTTTGGGTGGAAAAGAGGCTCTTACGGCGGTAGAAGGTCAGGGATTTGAAGAACCTGATCTGGCAGCACATTTTACATTGAAGGAAGTAAAAAATCTGGATGGTGATTTGTTGATAAGATATGTTGCAAAATAACGCAAGTCAGGTATTGATCAATAAATAGAATTGATAACAGAAAGTTTAAGAAAAATGGATAATAACCGGAGGAAAAGAGGTTAGTATGTTTACCGGAATAGTAGAAGAAATAGGAGAGATAAAAAACATAAAGCATGGCACAAAATCGGCTGTACTTACCATAAAGGGAAGTGTTGTTACAAAGGATTCAAAGGTAGGAGACAGTATAGCGGTAAACGGTGTATGCCTTACCGCAACATCAATATCGGGTGATATATTTACTGCCGATGTTATGGCGGAAACCATGAGACGCTCCTCGTTGGGAGATTTAAAACAAGGCAGCAAAGTCAATCTTGAAAGAGCGATGCTCTGTAACGGAAGATTTGGAGGACACATCGTATCAGGTCATATAGATGGAACCGGAACCATAAGAAATCTTGAAAAAGAAGATAATGCAGTGTGGGTAACTATAGCCGCTTCGCCGGACATACTAAAATACATAGTTGAAAAAGGATCAATTGCAATAGACGGGATAAGCCTAACAGTTGCCTATGTAGACAGTGAAGTATTTAAAGTATCAATCATTCCACACACCGCAAGCGAGACAACACTATTAACCAAAAACAAAGGCGATACTGTAAATCTTGAAAATGATATAGTAGGAAAATATGTGGAGAAACTGCTAACACATAAGGAAACTACAGCAGAAAACACATCACAATCAAATATTGATATGAACCTGCTTTCAAAATATGGGTTCCTATAAAAATATATAGCCCCAAAGTAAGGTTTGAGAGTATGGATAGTATATAAGCAGGTACTTTGAACACGCTGGTACTTAGTGAGCTTGCGAACTTAGTACCGCTGCGTGTGAGAGTAGCGAGAGCGTGCCTGCGATATACTATCCATACTCTCAAACCGTAGGTCAAACATATAACTTGATAAGAGGAGGACAATGATGGAATTTAATTCAGTTGAAGAAGTTGTAGAGGATTTGCGACAAGGAAAAATAGTTGTAATTCTCGACAGTGAGGATAGAGAAAATGAAGGAGATGTAATATGTGCTGCTGAGTTTGCAACGACAGAAAATGTAAACTTTATGGCTAAATATGCAAGAGGTCTTATATGTATGCCGATGGCGCCGGAGTATACAGATAAGCTGCATCTTCCGCAGATGTGCATAACCAATACGGATAATCATTGTACTGCATTTTCAGTGTCTGTAGATCATGTGAGCACCACTACAGGAATATCCGCCGAGGAAAGAGGTATAACAGCAAGAAAATTTGTTGATGACAATGCCAAGCCGGAGGACTTCAGGAGACCGGGACATATGTTTCCTCTGGAAGCAAGACCGGGAGGCGTTATCGAAAGACAGGGGCATACAGAGGCAACCGTAGACCTTATGAAGCTTGCAGGATTAAAGCCGGTTGGACTTTGTTGTGAAATTATGAAGGACGACGGAACCATGGCAAGACGAGATGATCTTGTTGCGTTTGCCAAGGAGCATAATCTTAAGATAAGTACAATCGAAAAGCTTGTTACATATCGCAAGGAACACGAGGTATTTGTAGAATGTGTTGCCAAGGCAAAGATGCCTACAAGGTATGGAGAATTTATGATATACGGATATATCAATAAATTAAACGGTGAGCACCATGTTGCACTTGTAAAAGGAGATATAGCAGATGGTGAGCCTGTACTTTGCAGAGTGCATTCGGAGTGTCTTACGGGTGATGCACTTGGCTCCGCAAGATGTGACTGTGGGCAGCAGTATGATGCCGCTATGAAAGCAATTGCCAAGGAAGGAAGAGGCGTGCTCCTATACATGAGACAGGAAGGAAGAGGTATAGGTCTTATCAATAAAATAAGAGCTTATGAGCTCCAGGATAAGGGACGTGATACGGTTGAGGCCAATCTTGAACTTGGTTTCCCTGAAGATGCAAGAGATTATACAATTGGTACACAGATACTTGTAGACCTTGGCATAAAAAAGCTGAGACTGCTTACAAACAACCCGCTAAAAGTTTATGGTCTTGCCGGCTACGGACTTGAAATCGTAGAACGTGTTCCTATACAAATTGAGCCAAGCCCATACGATATATTTTACTTAAAAACCAAAAAAGAAAAAATGGGTCACATACTCGACCTGTAAACATTAAAAATGGAAAAAGAAAAGGAGAAAAAAGATGAAGACTCTTGAAGGAAAAATGGTTGCAAAAGGTATAAAGATAGGTATTGTTGCATCGAGGTTTAATGAGTTTATAGTTTCAAAGCTTATTGCCGGTGCAAAGGATGCACTTGTAAGGCATGACGTAAAAGATGACGATATAACTCTTGCATGGGTACCGGGTGCATTTGAAATACCTGTAGTTGCAAAGAAGATGGCAAAGTCAGGAAAATATGATGCTATAATATGTCTTGGAACTGTTATAAGAGGCGCTACAAGTCATTATGATTATGTTTGTAATGAGGTTTCAAAGGGAATCGCTGCTGCTTCCATGGAAACCGAAATTCCTGTGATGTTTGGAATAGTTACAACGGAAAATATCGAGCAGGCTATAGAGCGTGCAGGTACAAAGGCAGGAAATAAGGGCTATGACTGTGCTCTTGGTGCTATAGAAATGATTAATCTTATGAAGCAGATGTAAAATATATAAAAACGCAGTAGTTTTTTGCTATGAATATTGATTTTAAACTGTGAATTGGTATAATAAATTTTGCAGACTGATAAATTGTTTTATGGTGAAGATCTATGAATGAACGTAAGCTTAAACAATTAAATATAATTATTCTGATTACCGTTTTTGTGGGCTTTATCTTTATTGGATTATTTGTATTTGTATTTGCGCCAAAAGATCAAAATAAATTAGAGGGTAATTCCATTACAGATTTTTCTGAAGGTTGGATACTTAAGGCGTTTAATGGAGGTACTGACAGAATAGTAAGTCTTCCGGATAAGATTGACGGCGATACAAATGAGGTTGTCGTTTTAATGCATAAGGTGCCTGAGGATGTAAATGGTAATACTGCGATAGCTTTTAAAACCGATTTCCAAAACGTAAGAGTTATGGTTGGTGATGAGACCGTTTATATCAACGGTATTATGAATGAGCAAAAGCTTATGAAAAATGCTGTGCCTTGTTATAATATTGTGGATATAGGCATGGCGGCTCCTGGAGATATAGTGACTATATATTTGTCGTCAGAATATAAAAAGTATTGTGGTATATTGCCGGAGATTTATTATGGCAATAAGAGTGATATTATTTTTGATATCATAAATAATAATAGTGTAGGACTTGTGCTTGCTGTTTCGCTTATAGCAACTTCTTTTATATTGTCAATTTGTCTGTTGATTATGAAAAATTCTGAAGTAAATAAGAGAAAAGCATTTTATGCATTTTCATTTATATTTGCAACGGCTCTCTGGAGCCTTTTGTCAAATCCGATTATGCAGATTCTCTTTAAGAATACTTTCGGAATATATATGAGCAGTATGGTTATACTTCTTATAATGCCTGTGCTCTATATAATGTACCAAAGATGCTTTGCGTTAAAACGAAGATATGCTCGTATGTTTGAAATTGGAATATATACTTATGCAGTCAATTTTCTTACGGGAGTTATATTTCAAATCTGTGGAGTGTGCGATTTTGCAACATACATGGTCTTTACCAAAATATTAATTATAACAGGTCTTTTTCTTCTGTCAGGTATTATGTATATGGCAGCAGATGCATATTCGGATAAGAGTATTTACAGTAATTTTTTAATGAATGTTTTACTTCTTGTTGCATGTTTGATTGAAGGTGTGTTGTCATTCTTTAATTTTTATAAGAGATTCGATGGACTGGTTTTGCAGACCGGTATATACATTTTCCTTGTGCTTATGATAGTTAATGTACAAAAGGAAATTGTGAAGGAGGTTAATTCTAAAAAGGATGAAGCTTTAAACAGCCTTGAAGAAAAGAAAGAGCAGATAGTAAAGGATATAAATACAAATCTGGTTTTTCGTTCGCTTAATGAGGCAATAAGAACATTAAAAAATGATAAGGAAAATAGTAGATTAATATATAATACATCAGTTTATCTGAAAAATAATATAAATACTATGACAGACAGTAAGCTTGTTCCGTTTAAGGAGGAGCTTGAATATATAAAAGCATATCTTGGTATGGAGCAGAGAATCAATGAAGGTCTTACAGTTGAGTTAGAGGATAAGGTTGATAATTTTATGGTTCCTTTTGCGACTATAGAACCTCTTGTTGAAAATGCATTAAGAAATGGAGCTCTCAAATCTACAGGTAGTCCACGTCTTGTGCTTAGAATCTATGAAAGACTTGATTGCTTTGCTATACAGATAGTCGACAATGGTAAGGGTATAGGTCCGGATAAAAAATTTACCGGAGCAGTATCGTTTAAGGATATAAAAAAGAAACTTAAGAATATGTGCCGAGCCGGGGTAGAGGTAAGAAACAAGGCTGATAAAGGTACTGTTGTAACTGTAAAGATTCCTAAAGAAGGATTTATAATTAAGGAAGAGTAAAACTTAAATTTGATTTTATAATAGAAATCATGAGTCTTAAGTTTGGAGGATAAAAATGACATTTGCAGAGCAGATAGTTTATGCTATGTTTAAGCCGTCAAAATATAAAGAGATGTTAGAATTAAAAAAAGGCAGATTTGCCCTTTTTGTAGTTGTGCTTATGCTCGCTCTTGGTATAGTCAGGCTCGCTGTTCCTACAGCCGCCACGATTACCGGCTTTGGCGGATTTAATAATCTTTTTACAGAAAAGATGGCACCTTTTGAATATAAGAACGGCAAGCTTGAAATCGAAAAGAGATTTGAGATGTCACTCGGCGTTTATAAGATAGTTATTGATACGGAAGATCCAAGACTTCCTGATGAAAAGTTAAACAGAAGAGGCGGCTATATCGCCTTTGGAAGTGAGTATCTTACAATCGCAGTTTATTCGGGCGGTTCGGTAACAAGAGTTCAGGAAATCAGTCTTGATAATCTGCTTGCAGAGGGCTTTAATAATAACAGCCTAAAACAATTGATTCCATTTATATATACCTATATTGTTGTAAGTTTTTTGGTTTCCTGTGCAGGTTACTTTTTAAAGTATGCATTGCTTTCACTTATATTTGGTATATTTGTAAATGGGTTAAATAAAAATCTTGGTTACGGACTATCAGGTGGAGAAATATTTAAGCTTTGCTTTTACGGTCAGACACTCGGGATAATTATCTCCAACGCTAACATGGCACTTGGTGCTTTGCCTGTAGGTATAGTAAGCGGCTTGTGCGTAGTCCTTTCTATAAATATGATTTTTTCAGGCTTGTCCCGTATGGACAGAATGAATCAGGTCTGAAATTTCATCCTTGGACATTGTACTCATATTACTGTTATGAAAACGTTTATCAAAGGTTACCTCATCACCAAAGTAAGGTGGTGGGGTAAATTTTTTTGCGCATTCTTCATCAGGAAATTCTACTTCGACAAATATTACTCCTTCAAATATGCCTTTAAATATGTCTAATTCGGCTTTTAAGCCATCCCAAAGCGGTATGATATATCTTTGCTTGGTTATTACATTTCCTTTGGCTTCTGGGAGGAAATTAGCATAGGTTGTCTTACCTATAGCTGTTTCGACTTCTTCTCTGGCAAACATGCCTGAGGATTTTACCGTGAGGAAAAATTCTTCTTTATCGGAGCTTATTTTTTTTCGTATTCGAACTACAGGGGCATCAGATAGATATGCTTGTTCTATAGTAAAGTTATCATAGTTTTCCAAATTATCAGGTAGGTTATTTATAAGATATTTTTTTTCTATTTCCATTTTAAGAACCTCCGGATTTTAAAATAGTATTGGGACAGGCACCTTGCCGCACTTTATAGGTGCACGCAAATCTCACTGGCGCTCACGATTTGCTTAGCACCTAAAAGTGTGTCAAGGTGCCTGTCCTATGCTTCGCTATATTACATTTAATTTGTTTGTCTTGAAGAATTATCGGATATATTATATACTATTTCTATATGATTTTAAAGAGTATGTTATTATAGATGAGAAATGTTATGAGATATGTATAAAATTATTTTAGCTATGAAGGGAGTTTATTATGAAGAAAGCAAATGTCTTTTTTGCAGAAGGTTTTGAAGAAGTTGAGGCACTTACAGTAGTTGATATTTTAAGAAGAGCAGGTATTGAAACATTTATGGTTTCTGTAACCGGAGAAAAGATGGTAAAGGGCTCACACGGGATTAAGGTTGAGATGGACAAGACATTTAATGTTGTAGCGGATGCGGATGCGATAGTCCTTCCTGGTGGTATGCCGGGAACTCTTAATTTAAAAGCTCATGAAGGATTAAGAAATCTTATTAACCAATATAATGATCAGGGTAAGCTTTTATGTGCGATCTGTGCTGCACCGACTGTTTATGGAAGTATGGGACTCCTTAAGGATAGACATGCAACCTGCTATCCGGGTATGGAGGGAGAACTTAATGCATTGGAGGCGCTTACCGATGCGGTAGTGATAGATGATAATTTTATTACCAGTAGAGGAGTAGGAACAGCCATAGAATTTGCACTTGCAATAGTAAGAAATCTTATAGATGATGGAACTGCTGATAAACTTGCGAGTAGTATAGTATATGAGTAGATTTACGGTGTTTGACAGTTTAATTCAAACATCTGACATAAAATGGGAGATTAGATTATGAATATCACTATAAAGGAAATAGTAGAGGTAACCGGAGGAAGGCTCCTTTGTGGAGATGAAAATGTTATTGTAAATGATGTATGTATAGATTCACGTATCACAAAGGAAGGCGATTTATATGTCCCGATAATAGGTGAAAGAACAGACGGACATATATATATAGAACGTGCATTGGAAAAATGTGTTGCTACTCTTACATCAGAACATGACGAGGCAGATTTTGATAAACCATATATCAGAGTAGATAATACAATAAAAGCTCTTCAGAATATAGGGGCATATATAAGAAATAAATTTGATATACCGGTAATTGGTGTAACGGGAAGTGTTGGCAAGACAACAACAAGAGAGATGATTGCAACTGCACTTTCAGGTGTTGTAAATGTATATAAGACTTCAGGTAATCAGAATTCCCAGATTGGTACGCCTATAACACTTACAAGAATCACAGAAGATGCAGATGTGGCTGTGCTTGAGCTTGGCATGAGTGAGGAAGGTCAGATGGAGATACTTTCTGCTATGACTAAGCCGGATATATGTGTTATATCAAAGATAGGAGTTGCACATATAGAATTCTTAAAGACAAAGGAAAATATCAGGAAAGAAAAACTTTCAATTACAAGCCATATGAATAAGGATGGAGCACTTTTCTTAAATGGTGATGATCCTATGCTTGAGGAGATAAAGGATAGTACCGGAGTAAAAACATTTTGTTATGGAACCAAGGAATGGTGTGATTACCGCGCTGAAAATATTCATATGGAGAATTATCAGTATGTATATGATTATGTTCATGGTGAGGAGAGAATCAGAGTAGTTTTAAATGCTCTTGGTAATCATAATGTTATAGATTCGCTTGCCGGACTTGCGATTGCCGATTATATGAAACTTGATGTGAAGAAGGCTGCTAAGCAGTTCGAAAGTTTTCAGGGATTAAGACTTAAGCTGATTCATATACCGGGCAAATATACAATCATCGATGATACTTATAAT
>JAFUGL010000070.1 GCA_017469405.1 Lachnospiraceae bacterium
GAATTTTGATACATCTCTTTCCTGTTCGTGTAGAACACTATCATCTGCTTTATATTGACTTTTATCTTTAGTATTTGTAAGAGATTCCGGATTTACTCTTTCTTGTCCATCGAATAGAAGTACATTTACGATGTCAGCAAAAACATCGTTGTAATCCTCAAGTAGTTTTTCGGCAATGTCTTTCTCTGCCATTCCCACTCCTCCTTTACGTTATTTAGTTTTCTCTTGCAAATACTGTATAAGTAAGTATGAGATTAATCTCATACTTACTTATGGTTTTATTTTAATATACTGAATTTATATATGCAACATAATATTAATATAATATTTAAAAATCGATTACATACTCCAGAAACCGTCTGGATTCCTTTTTCACCTCATTTGTGATACTCATTTCTATATAAACCAACAATCCTAAATCTCTTTAATCGCATTTACTACCTTAAATGTATTCTTAATCCCATACATTTTTGCCTGCTTTTTTATTTCCTTCTTATTAAGTCCGTCACTGTTGATAAGTATTCCGTCGACACCGCATAAGTCTGCAATTTTAACATCACTTCTTATCTCATTACCTACCATAACAGATTTAGCCTTATCAAGCCCCTCGTCATTGATTAACTTTAATAAAAATTCTCTATCAGGCTTCATTATTCCATAATCCGAAGATATATAAATCTTATCAAAATATCTGTCAAGTCTGAGCATACTTATCTCCGGTCTGGTAAATATTGCCTGGGCATTTGAAAGAAGATAAAGTCTGCATCCCTTTTTCTTTAATTTATCTAATGTTTCTAAAGTGTCCGGATATAATTTGATATACTTTCTTGACAGTGTGCGAAAAGCATTTGCCATAAATTCAGACCAGACAGCTTCATTTTCCGGAACTCTCACATTTCCTGAAGGAGCTTCTTTCAAAAGGCGAAAGAATACGCGTTCAAGCTTTATCTCCGGATATTCGCAGCCTGTCTTTTTCTTTAATATATCTCTTTCCTCTCGGTCAAGCCTTATATATGCCTTACGAAGCTGCTTAGGCTTGTATATCGCACCATAAGCTGCATATAGCTTTGCAAGCTTCTTCCATAATGAAGTTTCCATTTCATCAGTTTTTATGTCAACCAATGTTCCGTATAAATCAAAGATATAATTTTCGTATTTCATGATAGTCCTTCCTTATATGTACCTGTCCTGTCCCGGATTTTCCAAAAGCAGCTTAAGATACTTCTCCGGCTCATTTTTTAGCTTTACCATCATATCGAAGGTATCAAGGACTATTGTCTCCTTATTGCCGTCCCACTCTTTTCCGGAAGGATAATCCTTACCTAGATCCCAGTTAATCTCCGCAACTCTTAAATTATAAAAATATATATCCGTAAGACCGTATTCCTTATATTTATAATCATCCTTAAAGGTGTGGTTATCGAGATAGTACATAAATTCAGCCATAAGTCCTTCATCCTTAAGAAGTTCTGACCAAAGATTTGCTATGTATTCCTTTGATTTACCCGTATATTCACCCAAAGCATAGAGGATTTCCATAGCCTTTATCCTTCTGCCGTCAAGTATGATATTTCCACTCATATTATCCGCTCCCTTATTTTATCACGAAACAACCATCTCGCTAGTCATCTTATGCTAGATATAATATATATATCACTATTTATCATCTTCAAGCTTTGCCCTGCGTGCATGCTCCACGTAAACTTCTGCATTTGTCCTGATGTCTTCTATCTCCTCATCAGTAAGGCTTCTGATAACCTTTGCAGGATTACCATAAACCATCGAACCGCTTGGTATATGCATCTTTCCGGTAACAAGTGCACCTGCGCCGATTAAGCAGTTATCTTCTATAACAGCATCATTTAGAATTATAGCTCCCATACCAACGATTACATTGTCGCCGACCGTACAGCCATGCACTATAGCACTGTGACCTACAGTGACACCGTTTCCTATCTTAAGCTTGTGTCCCCTGTCCACATGAAGACAAGCCAAATCCTGTATATTGGTATTATCTCCTATCATTATTTTATCACTGTCGCCCCTTATAACTGCATTGTACCAAACACCGCAGTTTTTACCTATGGAAACCGAGCCGACTATCTGTGCTCCCGGTGCTATAAATGTAGTTTCATCAAATTTCATGCTCATATAAACCCCTCTTTACAATAAAATTCATTTACATTATAACACAGATAAAAAATTCGGGTATATTTTTTCACACGCAAAGCGTGTGTCGGTTATGTAGGGTATAAAAATAGAAGGCTGTTTTATACAGGTGCTAAGCAAAGCGTTAAATGTCAGCGTGCTTTGCGTGTACCTTGTATAAACAGCCTTTTATTTTTATACCATTCTACATAACCGACCTATGCCGTATGTTATATTAGCTTATTGCTTTAAATGCTTCGTCAAGGTCTTCTATTATATCGTCTATATTCTCTGTTCCGATGGAAAGACGAATTGTATTTGGCTTAATTCCCTGATCTAAAAGCTCTGCCTCATTACATTCTGAATGAGTAGTTGATGCAGGGTGGATAGCCAGAGACTTAACATCCGCTACATTTGCAAGAAGTGAGAAAAGCTCAAGCTGGTCGATGAAATCCTGTGCCTTCTTGGCATCACCCTTAATCTCAAAGGTAAAGATTGATCCACCACCGTTAGGGAAATACTTCTTATAAAGCTCCTTTTGCTCCGCATCCTCAGAAATTGATGGATGATTAACCTTCTCAACGAGCGGCTGATTCTTAAGATATTCAACAACCTTAAGTGCATTTTCAACATGACGCTCTACTCTTAAGGAAAGAGTCTCCAAGCCCTGTAAGAAGATAAATGCATGTACAGGTGAAAGTGTTGAACCTGTATCACGAAGAAGAATTGCTCTTATATATGTAGCAAATGCTGCAGGTGCAGTATCCTTTGCAAAGCTTACACCGTGGTAAGATACATTTGGCTCGATAAGCCATGGGTGCTTACCGCTTGCTATCCAGTCAAACTTTCCGCTGTCTACAATTACACCACCGATTGTAGTACCATGACCGCCTATGAACTTAGTAGCTGAATGAACAACTATATCAGCACCATACTCGATAGGTCTTACAAGATAAGGAGTTGCAAATGTATTGTCAACGATAAGTGGAATCTTATGTGCATGAGCTATATTTGCTATTCTCTCGATATCAACCACTTCTGAATTAGGATTTCCGAGAGTTTCAATCTCGATTGCTGTTGTATTGTCTTTGATTGCAGCCTCAATACCGTCATAATCAAACGGATCAACGAAGGTTGTATCAATTCCGTACTCCGGTAATGTATGAGCTAAAAGATTATATGTACCACCATATATATTCTTGGCTGCAACTACGTGATTACCTGCATGTGCAACTGCCTGTATTGCATATGTAAGAGCTGCTGCTCCTGAACCAACTGCCAATGCTGCTACACCACCCTCAAGTGCTGCGATACGTGCTTCAAAAGTTCCCTGTGTAGGATTGGTAAGTCTTCCGTAGATGTTACCTGCATCTCTTAATCCAAATCTGTCTGCTGCATGCTGACTGTTATGGAATACGTATGATGAAGTTAAGTATATAGGTACCGCTCTTGCATCAGTAACCGCATCCGGTGTTTCCTGTCCTACATGTAACTGCTTTGTTTCAAATTTAAATTCTCTTTCTGCTCTTGTTTTCTTTCCCATAATATCTACCTCACTTTTCTTTTTATTATTTTCATGAGTTATTCGACTTTCACTCAACCCTATCCTTTTTAATAAAGTCTTGTGTAAGCTCACTCATCTGTTTATGTGATGATAATAGCACCATTTTTTCATTTTGTATAATTCATAAAAAAAAGAACTGGTTATAGGCTAAGCCTATAACCAATCTTGTTATTAATATATGGGTATATAACACGAAAATGCAGGTACTCGCATAGCTCGTTGTCACTTAACGCTATGCTTAGCACCTGCATTTTCATGTTATATACCCTCTATCTACTAATCATCTTTTTCACTTGGATTGCTCATAGAACCCTGAATGTTAGGACCTTGCGGACCACCAATTCCATTCTTTTTGAATACCAGCTTCATATATAAAGGCATAAATATAAATATGAGGACAAATCCTACAACCATACTAATAGCAAGTGATTTACCAAACATTCCGATAAAAGGAATCTTTGCACCATGTGCCGTAGCCTTTTTGTATGCCATAAATACCATAGCAAGAGTAATAATCGGCGTATAAATCAAATCCGAAATCAGACTCTCCATACATCTTGTTCCAAGCTTACCCGGCTCCAAACCAAGCTTATTATTTACACCATCCGTAACCTTTTTCATAGGAATCAAAAAACCTATAATCAAACTTATCACCGTGCTGATTAAGAAACTTATCAGCCATCCCACAACATTAAACTTACCTGCAGCAAGAAGTCCTGTCAGGGATAAAAAGAAGCTTAAGGTTATTCCCATAAGTAAGCTCATCTCTCTACCGATTTTTCTCATGTTCATTTTTGTAGTCCTCCTTTAAATTATATCCTGTCGATTCTTTCCCTACAGCATTTAATTCTAACATTTTTGTCATATTATGGCAATATATTAAATTCTTATATCTATATCATAATTATATCTATTTCTGATATAAAAAATATTAACTCACTTTATTTTAATTGCTGAATATATTCGACTGCCTCCTCCAGGGTCTTATCTTCACCCGGATTTTCAAATAATTCAACTACTTCCTCCTTTGAATACTCTATCAGGTAATCAAGTGAAAGACGGGATTGTCGGTCTCCTTTTACATCTACAATCGGAAGATAATCATCTCCAACAACCGGAGTAATCGGAAAATCAAGTTCAAATTTACTTTCGCTTAAGATGACAGCTCCACCGGTTCCCTGAACAGAGCCCCAGGTTGTAGTGTTGCCCATAACCGTTACATTTGTACTGCCCTTAAGATAGTGTGCTATTTCTTCTCCTGCACTGGCAGTCTGACCATTTACCAAAACCACCACCGGTATATCATCCCATTTACAGGCATTTACATCCTTTGCCTTGGACATAACTTTATATTTTCCATCCTTGTAAAGTGTAAGATAGTACGAAACCGGATTCTTTGTAAACATAGCCGCAACTGTTCTGGCTTCATATCCGTTTCCACCGTCATTATTTCTAATGTCGATGATAATCCTGTCCATCCCCTGCTCGCGTAGTTCTTCAAATCTCGCATCCAGGTCATCATATATGTCCCATGAAAATCCCTTAATCGTTCCCTTTGCAATAAACAAAGGATCAAGTGAATACTCCTCTTCTGTTATTCTCAGATATCCTACATTTCCATCTATCATCGATGTAGAATAATTATCCTGAGAAATCACATTATCTCCGAAAAGTATGTTAAGTGCCGGTGTTCTCCTGCTTAAATAATTCCCCGCAAGGAGCAAGAGTGATTGTTTCCTCCTTATTTTTATCATTTATAAATGTAACTTCAAGCTGCTCACCGCCCTGCCCTGCAAGGAATATCGGTTGAGCTATGTATATATTCTCCAATGTCTGAAAGCTGTGCCACCTGTCAATGCATTTGACACCTTCTGTTGCCTCATCTATCGGAGTATTATTCCACTTTGTTATAACCGTTCCATCATGAATACCTTTCTCATAGCACTCACAAGTTTCATCAACAAGTACTGCAACCACTTCTCCGCTTTCGGCTCTGAACATAGAAAATCCGTAATCATTACCGGCAAGTCTCGATATGGCAGCATCTCTTATACCGGCATCACCTAAAACTTCAACGTGTCCGTCATTTATTTCATACTTTAATTCGTATAAAGCAACTGCAAAACCTACCTCATCACCTGTTTTTTCAGCTTCCTCAACCATCGGAATCAGTTCTTCCCTGATTCTATCATAGTCAATATCCTTCCAATCACTTAAGACATATTCCTGCTCAAGGTAATCAATGGTTTTCTCAAAGGATTCGGTCCAGCCTAAGCGTGAATAATTGGCTACATTTGGCATAAGCCAAACTGCCCAGATTGTGATGATACTACCAAGTAAAACCACCGTAGAAAATACCATTGTAATTATAGTGTATGCAATATATGAGCGCTTCAAAAAGATTGCAAGTCCCCATAATGCCAAAATCAGTGCCACAACTCCAAATGCAGCATATCTGTATATCGTAAGCTCTGCATTTCCCACATAATGCTCTTTGATAAGAAAAAATATGTAAACCAGCATCGGGATAAGGCATAAAGCTGACCATATTTTTGTATGTTTTTTCATAAAGTGGTGTGATACAGCAAGAACCACCATTGAAAAAAGCAGAAAAATATACATAAACTGCATGGATTTATCCATTGAATAAACTAAACCGTATAATACCTTCAAATCTACCTATGTCCTTTCATTTTTTACTACTCATACATATCTTTCCGTCTAAGCGATGTATAAGGTTTTGATTTTCTTACCAATGATGCAGATGGAATATCTATATCTCCGATAAGTAATTCCTCATCCGTTTCTGCTTTAGCCGGCACGTTACCCTCATAGTCACATATAATTGATTCACCTGAAAAAATCATATTTCCTTCTGTACCGACACGATTACACATAGCTATATTGACACTATTTTGGAACGCTTGAACCCTCACTTCCCATTTAAATAATTCTGATGGTTCATTTACTGTATTGGCTGTAGGAATAATAATAAGTTCCGCTCCTCGAAGTGCTTCCGTTCTGATGCTTTCAGGGTAATGTCTGTCAAAGCATACAACAATTCCTATCTTTCCTAATTTGGTATCAAACACCTCAAATCCCTCTTCGGAAGGTGTATAGTAGCTCTGCTCATAAAACTGCTCACACTCTGCGATATGTACCATCTTCTGTCTGCCGATAATCTTTCCCTGATCATCTATCAGAAAACTCATATCATATCTTTGTCCGTTTTCTTCTATGTAAAGGTTTGGTGATGCAAAAATCTCATACTTCTTGCAAGCCTCACATATACCCTCTACATAATCGCTATCCTCTGTCATAACATAATTATCTACATCTGAATCCTGATACTGCGGGAAAAAAGGGGATAGCTGTATTTCAGGAAAACAGATTAGCTTTGCTCCCTTACTTGCTGCAACTTGTATCAGCTGTAAAGTCTTCTCATAATTCTTTTTAACATCTAAAGACATACTCATTTGAGCCAAAGCAATCTTCATAATCACTACCTCTATAAAATAAATTTACAAATCCTCATTTTTTTCTTCCCATCCCTTGCATACATCACACCAACCTATAGCATCCGTAACAGCTTCAAGCTCTTTTGGTGTAATTTTTACAGATGTGAATTCATTGCCACCCGCAGGATAAACATATTCAAATCGTTTCATAGATACATCAAGCCACACCGGAACACCTTCCGGTACTCCAAACGGGCACACGCCACCCGGCTGAAAGCCAATCAACTCTTCAACCTGATCTCTGGGAATCATATGTGGTTTTGTATGGAAAAGCAGCTTGAATTTTGAACTGTTTACTCGTCCATCCCCTGCCATAACTACTATGATTGGTTTGTCATCGACCATAAAAGATAATGTCTTGGCTATTTCCTGCTCCGCACATCCTATCCTCATAGCTGCATGTTCAACTGTATCTATCGTCTCTTTATGTTCTGTCAGCCTGTCTCCCAAGCCTTTATTATCAAGCCAGTTTTTTACTTTTTCATTTATCATATTATATCATTCCTTAATTATGAGTTAATCATTATCTGTTTTAAACCAAACACCTCTACTGCGGATTAGCCCTAAGCCACTCCACTATATCATCACTCTCATACATAGGTTTACCATCTACAAATAGGCATGGAACCTGCTGTTTACCACCTACTCTTATGAGTTCCAACCTATCTTCCTCATTCTTATGAATATTATGATACTCGATGTCTGTACGTCCACTTGCTTCAATCTCATTTATTACCTTGCGGCAATACGGACATGTTTCAAACATATATAGCTTTAGCGTCATCTCAAAGTCCTCCTATGAAAGAATATCTTATGTGACTAAATAAACTTCTCAGCTATCTTCTTAAATTCTTCCTCTGAACTTACTCCGTTTAACATAGCACCTTCCTTGATATGTGCACCGGCAGCACTTCCCTGTAGATCTTCTACCGAACTACCGAAGCCCGTACTTCCCGATGTAGCAAACAGCACTATATTCTTACCCGAAAGGTCATAGCTTTCAAGGAATGTATTTACTATGGTTGGTGCAGTATACCACCAGATAGGATAAGTAACAAATATAGTATCATACTGCCCTATATCATCTACCGGTTCACTACCAATTGCAGGTCTGCTATTTGCTTTATCCTTCATTTCTACAGAACTCCTTGACTTCTCATTTCTCCAGTCAAGGTCTTCATTTGTATAAGGCACCTCCGGTACTATCTCATACACATCCGCCCCTATTGATTTTGCAAGACTTGTTGCTGCTTCCCTCGTTTTTCCAGATGCAGAATAATAAGCTACTAATACTTTTGACATTTTAATTTCCTCCTTCATTTTTTATAATTATTATTTAAAACAATTCATAAACATATTTTCTACATTTTTCATATTTATAGGTGTTTTTGATGTCTCAAAGGTACATAATAAATTATCACCCATATTATATCCGTTTTTTTCAAGCATGTTTATTTTTTTTATTGCCTTATCACTGTAATCAGGATTATCCATCATTCCGAAATGCTCCAAAATCACCTCTTTTCTACTTTCCACTTTAAGAATTGTAAAATCAGGATATATCTTACCTATACCACGTAAAGTTATAGGACATTCATATCTATATGGTATATCCATCATATATAATTTATCTGCAATAAGCTTCTCTGATTTAGAACGAACTCTCTCTCCTTTTTCAGTTATTATTTCAGGATCATTTTCTGTGAATCCCTTACCCAAATAATTATCCTTAATCCATTCTTCTTTATATGTAATATCATCAATAATGTGAGAGTCAACAAGCCTCTTTCTATCAACCGATAAGCTATTATATATATTCATATCATCAATTTTTTTATCACTTATTTCTTTTATGGAATCCAATAGATTTTTTAACATCGTTCTTTTATTCATTAAATATTGAATAAATTTTCTATCGTAATCCTGTTGTGCAAGCCTGACAGCAATATTCTCATCCTTTTTCTTTATATACTCTCCTTTAGTATCTCCTTTTTTCTTATTATGGTAAAACTGGACACTTCCATGATTATGCGTCACCCTAAGTGTTCCTTCAATTGATTCATTTAAATAGACTTGTAATTCATTTATCAATTGCTCTATTTCCAAAAGTTCATACTCTATCTTTTCAATATTAAAATACTTATCATCAATCTTCATATTGTTCTTTCTCATACCAATCTCCTCCATACATTAATATAGTTATATTTCACCTATAAATATCCCCATATCTACACTTTAACAGATAATTACATTCTACATTTACCTATAAGTCCCTCTCCATTACATCATCTTATAGGTAATTATCAAGTCATTTTTCTTTGTTCATTTGTGCATTTACCTATAAGTCGCCTGTTTACATACAATTTTATAGGTAATTTATCGATCAATTTTCAAATCCAGTTTCTCTATTTACCTATAAGGTAGCTCCTACCGCACAAGCTTATAGGTAATTCTAAACTATTTTCATTTGTCAGCTTCTGACTTTTACCTATAAGGTATCTCCTATCACATTAGCTTATAGGTAATTCTCAACTATTTTCATTATTTAGCCTTTGACTTTTACCTATAAGATATCTCCTACCGCACAAGCTTATAGGTAATCGACTTATTCCTTTATTTCATATGCCTGTTTTTTTATCTGTTTACAACCAGTTTTTAAAAATCAGCCCCGAATTTAATTCGGGGCTGACCTATAAAGAATTAATTATTTAGTTTACGTGCAATTAATCCTACTTATCTGCTATAGCAGCCTGTGCTGCAGCAAGTCTTGCTACAGGTACACGGAATGGTGAACATGATACATAATCAAGTCCAATCTTGTGGCAGAACTCAACTGATGAAGGATCTCCACC
>JAFUGL010000006.1 GCA_017469405.1 Lachnospiraceae bacterium
AGGTCTTTAGAAGGACCATTTAGAGACGCGTTCACTTAGCGAAATATAATGAAGAAAAAGGGATTAAAAACATTTGCATTTATGCAAAAATGATTTTAATCCCTTTTTCTGAAATTATATTGAGGTTAGTGAGCCTGCGTCTAAACTCTCCCGAGAGCGTGTCCTTCGAAGACCTGATATATGATAAGCACCCTTAAGGAAACCTACTCCGGCAGTTACACCCTCAATATCCTGCCGACCCTACCCGTATAAACCGGAATTTAAGCTTTTTTAAGATATACTACAACCTTACGGTAAGGCTCTTCGCCCTCGCTTCTGGTTGCAACATATTTGTCATTTTGTAATGCTGAGTGGATGATTCTTCTTTCATAAGGATTCATCGGCTCAAGTGTAAATGATCTTCTTGTTCTCTTAACCTTAAAAGCTATATTTCTTGCAAGATTTTCAAGAGTATCTTTTCTTCTTGCACGATAATTTTCTGTATCAAGCTTAACTCTTATATAAGACTCTGTCTTCTTATTTACATATAAGCTGATGAGATACTGGAGTGCATCAAGAGTCTGACCACGCTTTCCTATAAGAATACCCATATCAGGTCCTTCGATATCAATATTCATAAGTGAAGCTTCCTCATCATAATCAATCTTGATTTCTGTCTCTATATCCATTGCCTTGAAAAGATTTTCAAGATATTCATTAATATCATCTAAAAAAGAATCCTTCTTCTTTGCATTGATAATTGCCGGCTTAGAACCTAAACCAAGGAAACCTGCGCTTCCTTTCTCAACTACTTCATAGTCAAGATCTTCACTGGCAACTCCGAATTCCAAAGAAGCAGCAGTTATAGCTTCTTCTACTGTCTTTGCTTTGAATTCTCTATATTCCATTAATTTTTTCCTCCATTTTTATCATTATACTTTTGCATTGCATTTGCTTTTGCTGCAAGACTACCTTCTCTGTACTTTACTCCATCGGTAGATTTAGACATTGTACTTGATGAGTAACTCTTTAAACTCTGTGTCGCTATATCACTGTTAACCTTTGGATTAGAACTTGCATCCTGAGGTCCGTAAGCAGCTTCATTCATTCTTTCCATAAAGGACTTTTTACCTGAAGCTTTCTTCTTGGCAATCTTTATAGCAGCCTTTTCCTTAGACTTTTCAATAAGTTTGTCCATATCACAATGCTTAAAATATGTGTTAATTCCCACAGATGTAAGAAAACTTATAAATGCACCTGTTGCCCAGTACAAACCAAGACCGGCAGGAACATTTACTGTAATAAAGAATGACATAAGAGGAAATACATACATCATTCCCTTCATCATCTTCATACTCTGCTCCTGAGCAGGATCTCCTGAGGTTTGTTGAGGAGTAACCTTCATACTTAAAAACTGAAATACAAGTGAAAGTACAGGTATTGCAAATGCTGCTGTTAATGCAAATCCCGGCTTAACAGTAAGATCAATTCCACCGATAAAGCTGTTTACATCTACGATTTTATCCTTATTATCAGTAATTGCAGCAACTACACTTGAATTAGAAACTGTATCCTTAAATGCATCCCATGCACTTGAAGGAAACTTTGCAAGAGCATCGATGATACCGTTTATACTGTCAGTGCCGGTACTTATACCTGCAAAATATGATTTATACTCATCGATATTTTTAAACTCTTCCAATGCTTTTGCAGCTGCTTCATCACTATGAATAGCATTTGCTATAGGCAAATAAAGCTCTTTTACCTGACTAACATAAGCAGGTACATTTTGTATAACTCGGTAAAGTGCTAAGAAAATAGGCATCTGTATAAGAGCTGTAAGACAGCTTCCTGTCATGTTTACTCCATACTTTTCCTGAAGTTCTCTCATCTCACGCTGTTGTGCCAGCATAGATTCCTGATCCTTCTTACCCTTATATTTCTTAGTTATCTTATTCATTTCCGGTTGAATATAAGCTGTAACTTTTGAAGATTTGTTTGACTTAAACATCAATGGAATCAAACATAATCTTATAATAATAGTAAATATAATTATTACAAAACCTATACTTACTATTCCGAATTTATCAAACACATCATAAATAAGTCCGAAAATTAAACCAAATAATTTAGCAATGGGTTTGATAATAATTCCACCTTGCTGTGTTAAAAACATAATTTCCTCCGAATTAAACCTATGGTACAGGATCGTATCCACCTTTTGAAAATGGATTGCATCTTAATATTCTCCATACAGTAAGTAAGGTTCCTTTGAAAAAACCGTACTTTTCATAAGCCTCAAGAGCATACTGCGAACATGTAGGAGTATATCTGCATGAACCATATTTCTTATATGGTGAAATATTTTTTCTATAAAACTTAATTAGTGCTATACAAATCTTTTTCATCATTTTCCTTAATTATATGATGTAATTTTGCAAGATGCATAAATGCACTCTCAATGTCATGATAATTCTTGCCCTTTGCTGTCAATCTTGCAACAATAACAATATCATATCCATCTTTAATATTATCTTTATTAAGTCTGTAGCTTTCTCTGATTAATCTGGTAATTCGATGCCTGACCACACTATTTCCAACCTTTTTACTAACAGAGATTCCGATTCTACTGTAATCCAAGTCGTTGGATCTTAGATACATCACTAAATACTTATTGGCATACGATTCTTTGTGGTTATACACCATGCCAAACTCTCTGCTGTTTTTAAGTGTTACAATGTTTTTCATACTATTCTCCAATTAAACTTTCTGAAAAACAAAAGGTCACTTAATTTTAGTGACCTACGCTGATAACTGCTTTCTACCTTTTGCTCTTCTTGCGGCCAATACTTTTCTTCCGTTAGCTGTGCTCATTCTCTTTCTGAATCCATGAACCTTTGAACGCTGTCTCTTCTTTGGCTGAAATGTCATCTTCATAATGGTAATCCTCCTTTTCTTCTTATTATAAGTGTCTTTTTAAAGACACCTTTGCCTATTATATGTAGAAACAAGCCATTAGTCAAGCAATTTTTGACTTAAACCATTATTTTTTATATGTATTTCTAATTTTTTTATTATATAATTTATCCACTTCCATTTAATGAAAATGTAACTTTTTTAATTAAATTTACATAACTTTTTCCACAAAATGTGTAAAACCTGTGGATAACTTACTATTTTTATGTTGATTTTTCATTTTATTTAGAAAATATAACAACTTACAAAATGTGTATAACTAGGGGTAAATTATTTTTTACTTTACATAAATTATTTACGCATACATTGAAATATATTTTTTATAGCATTCTTTTTCATTATTTATATATACATTTTTTTACATTAAAAGTATTTCCTTAAACCTTCCTTTTTAACATTCAAAATATAATTAAATTTCTTGCTAAATATACCAATTTGTAGTATTATATTTGATAGGTGTGCGAGTGGGTTTGAACGTAAAAATTATCAACAAAAATTAACATCAATTTTTAATTCAAACAACATTTTTTTAACACCCTTAAATCAAGTAAATACTTAACGTTAAGGGACTTATGTACAAATCCACATCCATTAATAATACTTATACTGATTTATTATATATATATTTATATATCGCGCGTCCACGAAGGGAGTAAAATTTTATTATGAAAATCAAATGTTCAAAGTCAAATCTTTTATCTGCTTTAAATATTGTTTCTAAAGCAGTTTCAACGAAGACAACCATGCCTATACTTGAATGTATCTTAATTGAAGTATATGCAGATAAAATTAAACTTACAGCTAACGATCTGGAGTTAGGTATAGAAACCATCCTTGATGGTGATGTTGTAGAGATGGGAAGAATAGCTATAGAAGCTAAAATCTTTACAGACATTATAAGAAAGCTTCCTGACAGTGAAGTATTTATAGAGTCAACTGAAGATTATAAGACTATTATAAGATGTGAAAAATCCAAGTTCAGCATCCCTTCAAAATCAGGTGATGATTTTACAGAGCTTCCTGAAATAGAAAAGGGTAAGGGTATTAGTATTTCACAGTTCACTTTAAAGGAAGTTATAAGACAGACTATATTTTCAATTTCAGACAATGAAAATAATAAGCTTATGACAGGTGAGCTTTTTGAGGTAAAAGATGGAAAGCTTACAGTTGTTTCTCTTGACGGACACAGAATTTCTATGAGAAATGTTGAAATTGATTCTAATATAGAGGATACAAAGGTTGTTGTTCCGGGTAAGACTCTTAGCGATTTATCAAAGATAATTGATGGAGGAGTAGATGATATGGTCAATATCTATTTCTCTGACAGACATATATTATTTGAATTTGAAGATACACTTGTTGTATCACGTCTTATCGAAGGAGAGTATTTTAAGATAGTTCAGATGCTTTCCATGGATCATAAGATTAAGATTAACGTTAATAACAAGGAATTTTTAAATTGTATAGACAGAGCATCACTTCTTATTAAGGAATCAGACAAGAAGCCTATAGTTATGAGTATTAAAAATGACAATATTATGTATCTTAAGGTTGATACTCTTATGGGTTCCATGAATGAGGAAATAGAGATTAATAAAGAGGGTGATGAGTTAATCATCGGCTTTAATCCAAGATTTTTAATGGATGTTTTAAGAGTTATCGATGATGAAGATATTACGGTTTATATGAGAGATTCCAAGTCACCATGTATCATCAAAAATGATGCCGAGGATTACATTTATGTAATTTTACCTGTAAATATCAATGCAGATGCATACTAAAATAGCAGCCGTTTCTTAGATTGATGTAATTATTATGAGGTAATTTATATGAATCATATATTAAAAATAAGAGATGGAGAAGAATTCATAAAGCTCGGACAGGCTCTTAAGGCTACCGGAGTTGCAGATTCAGGTTTAGATGCAAAGGAGCTTATAATTCAAGGTCTTGTTCTTGTGGATGGAGAGGTTGAAACAAGAAGAGGAAGAAAGCTTTATGATGGAATGGAAGTACGCTTTGACGATGAAGTTATAAGCATACAAAAATAGTTTGGAAAGTGAAATATAATGTTTATTGAAAATCTTGCATTAAATAATTATCGTAACTATGATAATGCAGATATAAATTTTTCTGATGGCATAAATATTTTATACGGAGATAATGCACAGGGAAAGACCAATATTCTTGAAGCTATTTATATGACGGCTACAACAAAGTCACACAGAGGCAGCAAGGATAAGGAAATTATAGAATTTGGAAAAGATGAAAGTCATATAAGAACTGAGCTTAAAAAAAATGATATAGGACACAGGATTGATATTCATCTTAGAAAAAATAAAAGCAAGGGTATAGCTATAGATATGATACCCATAAAAAGGTCGGCAGACCTTTTTGGCATGATTAACATTATACTTTTTTCACCGGAGGATTTGTCTATTATAAAAAACGGACCTTCGGAAAGAAGAAGGTTTATGGATATGGAATTGTGCCAGCTTAACAGGATTTATTATAATAATTTATCCACATATAATAAAATTTTAAATCAGAGAAATAATCAGCTGAAGGAAGATATGTATGGTAAAAACCAGGATATCCTTGATGTATGGGACAGTCAGCTTATAGATTATGGTTTAAAAATTATAAAAGAAAGAAATAATTTTATTAATATGATTAATGAAATTATTGAAGAAATACATGGGCATCTTACCAATAAAAAAGAAAGCCTTAAACTCATTTATGATAAAAACGTATCCGAGGATAATTTTTCCATAGAGCTTTGTGAAAAAAGAAATGTGGATATAAGAATGATGAACACATCGGTAGGCCCTCACAGGGATGACATTATATTTATGATAAATGATATCGATGTTAGAAAATTCGGTTCCCAGGGACAGCAAAGAACGGTTGCACTTTCTCTTAAGCTTGCAGAGATAGAGCTCGTTAAGAGGATAATAAATGATAATCCGATTCTTTTACTGGATGATGTTATGTCGGAGCTTGATACCAAAAGAAGAGATGCACTTTTATCATCCATAAGCAGTATACAAACTATTATAACCTGTACGGGTTATGATGATTTTATAAAAGAAAGGCTCAATATAGATAAGATTTATAAGATTGAGCAGGGAAAGATAATAGTATAGGCTTTTAAATAATAATAAGCTTATACGATGCCATAAATTAAAGGCATGATTTGTAAGGAGGAAACTATGAGTAACAAAAATGAAACTAACTACGGTGCAGACCAAATCCAGATTTTGGAAGGTTTGGAAGCAGTTAGAAAAAGACCCGGTATGTACATAGGAAGCACATCTACAAGAGGTTTACACCATCTTGTATATGAGATTGTTGATAATGCGGTGGATGAAGCTCTTGCAGGCTATTGTTCAGAAATAAATGTATTTATCAATGCTGACAATACCATAACCGTTATAGATAACGGAAGAGGTATACCTACCGGAATACACGAAAAAGCCGGAATTCCTGCAGTAGAAGTTGTATTTACCATACTTCATGCAGGCGGTAAATTTGGCGGTGGCGGATACAAGGTTTCAGGTGGTTTACATGGAGTTGGTGCATCTGTTGTTAATGCGCTTTCAAACTGGCTTGAGGTTGAGGTATCCCGTGATGGTAAGATTTACAGACAGCGTTATGAAAGAGGTCACGTAATATATAAGCTTAAAGAGGTTGGAAAAACTGATAAAACAGGAACCAAGGTTACCTTTGAGCCTGATGATACAATATTTGATGATGTAAATTTTGAATATGATACACTTAAAAGCAGACTTCGTGAGATGGCATTTCTTACTAAGGGGCTTAAGATTACTCTTGAGGATAAGAGAGAAGGTCAGGAGAAAAAGGGTGAGTTCCATTATGAAGGCGGTATAAAGGAATTCATACAATATCTTAACAGACATAAGACTCCTCTTTATGATAAGGTTATTTACTGTGAAGGTCAAAAGGATGAAATCTATGTTGAGGTTGCTCTTCAGCATAATGATTCCTACAATGAAGCAACCTACAGCTTTGTTAATAATATAACAACACCTGAAGGAGGTATGCACCTTACAGGATTTAGAAGTGCTATAACCAAGGTATTTAACGATTATGCAAGAACCAATAAAATACTTAAGGAAAAGGAAGAAAATCTTTCCGGTGATGACTTAAGAGAAGGTTTGACAGCAATTGTAAGTATCAAGATTCCTGAGCCACAGTTTGAAGGACAGACCAAGCAAAAGCTTGGTAATGCCGAAGCAAGAACAGCGGTTGAAGGTATAGTTTCCGAAAAGCTTACTTATTTCCTTGAGCAGAATCCTCAAGTTGCAAAGGCAATTGTCGGTAAGGCCGTACTTGCACAAAGAGCAAGAATGGCAGCCAGAAAGGCAAGAGATGTTGCAAGAAAGAGTTCTCTTGAAAGCAGCATGGCACTTCCGGGCAAGCTTGCAGACTGTTCAGATAAGGATCCTAAAAATTGTGAGATATATATAGTCGAGGGAGATTCTGCGGGTGGTTCTGCTAAAACCGCAAGATCAAGAGCAACCCAGGCTATACTTCCTCTTAGAGGTAAGATTCTCAATGTTGAGAAGGCAAGAATAGACAGAATTCTCGGAAATGAAGAGATTAAGGCTATGATTACAGCCTTTGGTACCGGATATAAAGAGAATTTCAATATCGAAAAATTGAGATATGACAAGATTATAATAATGACCGATGCCGACGTAGACGGTGCACATATTGCAACACTTATGCTTACCTTCTTCTACAGATTTATGCCGGAGCTTATAAGACAGGGACATGTATATCTTGCACAGCCTCCACTTTATAAGCTGGAGAAAAATAAGAAGACCTGGTATGCATACAGTGACGATGAATTAGCAAAGATACTTGATGATGTCGGACGTGATAACAATAATAAGATTCAGCGTTACAAGGGTCTTGGTGAGATGGATGCAGAACAGCTCTGGGATACAACCATGGATCCTGAAAAGAGAATATTATTAAGAGTAGCGATAGATGAAGACAGTGAGTCAGAGCTAGACATTACATTTGATACTCTTATGGGTGAAAGAGTTGAACCAAGACGTGAATTTATAGAGACAAATGCGAAATTCGTAAAGAATCTCGACATCTAACGGAGGTAAAGTTTAAATGGATGAGAATACAATATTTGACAAGGTCCAGGAAGTAGACCTAAAGAAGACGATGGAAAACTCATACATTGATTATGCGATGAGTGTTATCGCCGCCAGAGCTTTACCGGATGTAAGAGATGGTTTAAAGCCGGTTCAGCGTAGAATTCTTCATTCTATGGTTGAACTTTCCAATACACCGGACAAGCCACACAGAAAATGTGCGCGTATTGTCGGTGATACAATGGGTAAATATCACCCACATGGTGATAGTTCAATATATGAGGCTTTGGTTAAGCTTGCACAGGAATGGAATACAAGATATCCTCTTGTAGACGGACATGGTAACTTTGGTTCTGTCGACGGTGACGGCGCGGCTGCGATGCGTTACACAGAGGCAAGACTTTCCAAGATTTCCATGGAGATGGTTGCAGATATCAACAAGGATACAGTTGATTTTGTACCAAACTTTGATGAGACTGAAAAAGAACCTATAGTTTTACCGAGCCGTTACCCTAACCTTTTGGTAAACGGTACATCAGGTATAGCAGTAGGTATGGCTACCAATATCCCACCTCATAATTTAAGAGAGATAATCAATGCAGTTGTAAAGATTATAGACAACAGAGTATTAGAGGACAGGGAAACAGAGTTAGAGGAAGTACTTGAGATAGTTAAGGGACCTGATTTTCCTACCGGAGCACAGATTTTAGGTACAGCGGGAATCGATGAAGCATACAGAACCGGTAGAGGTAAGATTAAGGTAAGAGCCGTATCAGAGATTGAGCCTATGGCTAACGGAAAGCAGAGAATAGTTGTAACAGAGCTTCCGTATATGGTCAATAAGGCAAAATTAATCCAGAAGATTGCAGAGCTTGTTAAGGAAAAGAAGATAGACGGTATTACAGACCTTCGTGATGAGTCTTCACGTGAAGGTATGAGAATAGTTATCGAGCTTAGAAAAGACTGCAATGCCAACATTATACTTAACCAGTTATATAAGCATACACAGATGCAGGATACATTTGGTGTAATCATGCTTGCTCTTGTAGATCAGGAGCCAAAGATACTCAATCTTCTTGAGATGCTTGGATACTACTTAAAGCATCAGGAGGAGGTTGTTACAAGAAGAACCAAATTTGATCTTGATAAAGCAGAAAGAAGAGCACATATAGTTGAAGGCTTACTTATAGCCCTTGATAACATTGATGAGGTTATCAAGATAATAAGAGGCTCCAAAGCAGTAGCCGATGCTAAGCTTGCTCTTATGGAAAAATTCGGACTTACTGAAATTCAGGCAGAAGAAATCGTAAACATGCGTCTTCGTGCTCTTACCGGTTTGGAAAGAGAAAAGCTTGAAAATGAGTTCAAGGAGCTTATGGCAAGGATAGCAGAATTACGTGCAATTCTTGCAGATGAGAAGAAGCTTCTTGGAGTTATCAAGGAAGAAATTCTTATACTTGCTACAAAGTATGGTGATGACAGAAGAACTTCAATCGGTATAGATATGGATGATGACTTAACGGTAGAAGACCTCATCAAGAAGGAAAATGTAGTTATCGCCATGACTAAGCTTGGCTACATCAAGAGAATGACAGTTAATAACTTCAAGAGCCAGAACCGTGGCGGTAAGGGCATCAAGGGAATGCAGACCATAGAGGATGACTTCATAGAAGATCTCTTTATGACTACAACCCACCATTACATAATGTTCTTTACCAATATGGGTAAGGTATACAGACTTAAGACCTATGAGATACCGGAGGCAAGCAGAACAGCCAGAGGTACGGCAATTGTAAACCTGCTTCAGCTTATGCCGGATGAAAAGATTACAGCCGTTATACCTATCCTTAAGTACAGAGAAGACAGATACTTGTTTATGTGTACTAAGAATGGTATAGTTAAGAAGACCAAGATTACAGAATACGCAAATGTAAGGAAATCCGGTCTTGCAGCTATAACCTTGAAGGAAGGCGATGAGCTTATCGAGGTTAAGGCTACTGATAACAGAAAGGATATCCTTCTTGTAACCAAGCATGGTATGTGTATCAGATTCAATGAATCAGATGTAAGAAGCACCGGAAGAACCTCAATGGGTGTTATCGGTATGAATGTCAATGACGGAGACGAAATCATTGGCATGCAGCTTGATACCCAGGGTGAAGCACTTCTTATCGTATCAGAAAACGGTCTTGGTAAGCGTACACCTATAGATGAATTTACACCTCAAAGACGTGGTGGAAAGGGTGTTAAGTGTTATAAGATTAACGATCGTTCAGGCGAGGTAATAGGCTTTAAGGCAGTAAATGATGATAACGAGATTATGATCATAACCAATCAGGGAATTGTAATAAGAATTCTCTGTAAGGATATTTCAAAGCTTGGCAGAATCACAACCGGCGTAAAACTTATCAACATGGATATCGAGCATGATGTCACTGTTGCAAGTATCGCAAAGGTAAGACAAAAGTCAGCAGAGGAATCTGAGTCTCTTGAAGCACTTGAAAAAGAGATGAATGAAAATGATAATACAGAGGGAGCCCCTGAGGTAAATACGGACGAGACAGATGATGCAGGTAACGGCTCTGATGATAAAGAGTAATTTTTAGTAAATACACGGATCAGATAAGTATAAAGTTAAACATCTTTATACTTACCTGTCCGGTTTGATAAAGCTTTTTAATAAGCTGATGAAGAGGTGAAATGATATGGGAGATTCTATCAGAGAAGGCCTTGAAGGTTTAAGTAAAATTGACAGCTTTGCAGATCACTTATATATAGCTATATACTGGGTAGGTGTAATTTTCATTATCCTTTTTGTAGCCTACTTATTTGCAGCGCTTAACTGCTACATAAACAGAAAGCGCAGGGGCGTATCAAGCGCCGACAACGACGACTTCCTTGACGACTAAATTCCGGTTTATCTGGGCAAGGGGTCGGCAGGATATAGAGGGTGTAACTGCCGGAGTAAGTTTCCTTAAGGGTGCTCATCATATATCAGGTCTTCGAAGGACACGCTTTCGTGAGAGTTTAGACGCAGGCTCACTAACCTCAATATAATTTCAGAAAAAGGGATTAAAATCATTTTTGCATAAATGCAAATGTTTTTAATCCCTTTTTCTGAAATTATATTTCGCTAAGTGAACGCGTCTCTAAATGGTCCTTCTAAAGACC
>JAFUGL010000034.1 GCA_017469405.1 Lachnospiraceae bacterium
GTAAAAACTAAATTGGTGTGAAGTTATATGAGCAGTACCCGGCACCCACCTTTGTGCGATAAACCGGAATTTGGCGATATGGTTTCGCTTGGTTTAATTAAGGTCAGGCGCCTTGTAGTTTGGGGTTATAGTGCCTGTCTTTTTGTATTCCTGGATACGTGCCTGTATACGCTCGGATTGGTCAAGCAATGAGCTTATCGATGCGTTGTGGTTTAAGTGGTCGATAAGGATTGCAATGTACTTGCTTAGGTCTGCTGATTCATACCAGCTTCTTTCAAACAGATCAGGTCTTTGATAGGTAAGGTTAGTTGTAATGACCTTTTCGATAGTACCATTTTTGTGGTATTCGTCAAAAATATCAAGACCGGTTGTGAAAAGACCAAATGTTGCAAGGCAGTAAACTCTTCTTGCGTTACGTGCTTTGAGCTGTCTTGCTACATCAAGCATACTTTCTCCTGAAGCTATAATATCATCTATAATTATTACATCTTTTCCATCAACAGAATCACCGAGAAATTCATGAGCAATAATAGGATTCTTTCCATTTACGATAGTTGTATAATCACGTCTCTTATAGAACATACCTACGTCAACACCAAGGTGGTTTGCAAAATAAATTGCTCTGTTCATAGCTCCTTCGTCAGGGCTTATAACCATAAGATGCTCTTTATCGATTTCCAAATCAGGAGTAGTACGTAAAAGAGTTTTGATGAACTGGTAGGTAGGCATTATATTTTCAAAGCTGCTGCAAGGGATTGCATTTACAACTCTTGGATCGTGTGCGTCAAATGTAATGATATTATCTACGCCCATTGCCACAAGTTCCTGCAATGCTACAGCACAGTCCAATGATTCACGTCCCGAACGCTTATGCTGCCTGCTCTCATATAGGAAAGGCATTATAACGGTAATTTTATTGGCTTTAGTTCCTATAGTTGCAATAATTCTTTTTAGATCGCTGTAGTGATCATCAGGTGACATTTTATTTTTTACGCCACATATTGAATATTCTATGCTGTGATTGATGACATCAACTAAAAGAAATAAGTCAGTACCACGTACAGATTCCTTTAACATTCCCTTTGCTTCACCTGAACCAAAACGTGGGCAGGATGCTTCTAAGATATATTAATCCTTATCATATCCTGTAAATGTTAGGTTGTCTTTGTGTTCGTTGTGTCTTTCTTTTCTCCATTTTACAATGTACTTATCAACTTTTTCTCCCAAGGAAACGGAACTTTCCAACGGAATAATTCCAAGTTTTCCGACAGGTACATTAATAAGGTTACTTGAGTCTGGCATGTTTTTCCCTCCGTTTTTCAAAAACTATTAGTTCAATTTTAAGTCTGTGAATTAATAGCCTGCTTTCTTTTTTTGTATCTTATATTTTCACCGTATATATTAAATACGGTGTAATTATCTACAATTCTTGACATGATTCTTTCGGTATATCTGTCACGAAGCTGCTTTATTGATAAATTGGTAGAAATTAAGGTTGACTTGTTCATAATTGAACGTTTATTTATTATCTCAAATAATTCGGATAATACAAAGTTGTTCGTAAGCTCAGTTCCCAAATCGTCAATTATCAGCAACTCACAGTTGTAAATCAGATTATATAAATCAAAATAGCTGTCATTGTTTTGCATTATGAATCCTGCAAGTACATCCTCAAATAATTCATTTGCAGAAAGATAAAATACACTATGATTCCGATCCAATAATTCTTTTGCTATACAGTTGGTTAAAAAGGTTTTTCCAAGACCTGTTTCACCATATATCAAAATATTTGCACATCCGGTATCAGTATCAAATTTATCTATTAATTTATGTGAAAGTGAAAGTATATTTTTTACATTCTCATAAGGAGAATATGCTCTGTCGCCGGAATATAATTCCTTGCTGTAATAATCAAGTGAAAAAGTATCGAAGTTTTCTTTTTTAAAAATATTTCGCAGATTTGACTGTTCATATAAGCCATCTATGATTTTGTTTGTAAAACAACGGCATCTGTCCTGATTTACATATCCGGTATCTTTACAGATGGAACAATTGTAAATAGGTTCAAGATAGTCTTCAGGATAATTATTATTCTTAAGAAGTTCTTTTTTTTCTTCTGTGAGTCTGCGGTTCTTTTCCTTAATCAGTTCGACATCTTCATCGGACTGGTTATTTAACTTCATTTTTGCTGCTTTGATATATGATAGAGAACTCTCTTCATCTATATCTTTTATTCGTGGTATTTTATTATATATTTCTTCTTTTCTTTCCTGAGATTTTCTGAAGTTATTTAAACGTATCTGTTCGTATTCATGTATGATATCTTCAATACTCATTTTCTTATAAGTCATTTATCATTAACCTCTTTAAGAAATAGTTTTTCCATTTCTTCTAATGGTACATCATTATTTGTTTGTTGAAAATTATTAAAAGCAGTGGCCGATTTGGCTGTAGCTGGCTTTGCAGGAGCTGAACCGTTATTATCACTTTTTTTCTTCTTAGCATTAAACTCTTTATCAAGTCGCTCGATATCAGCCAATGTATGTGCATCATTTTTATGCCAGTTTTCCAGTATTGCATTTATATATGCAAAGTTGGCTGAATTTGGATTGCTAAGAATAGCTCTTTCACATGCGGTCTTAATCATTTCATCAGAGAAACCAAGAGTTCCGGTCCACCTTGCTATATATGAGAGCTCTACGGTTGTTGGTACACGTGAACGAATACCCAGTGCTTTAAAAATAATCTTGGAAGTATCACTTACGTTATAGGATTGATTCTTTGCTTCCTGACGTGTAGTTATACCTTCCTTATACCATGCTATTGCAACAGCCTCCAAGTATCTGCAGTTCTTTTTGCCTAATGTTGCACAATATTCAATAAGGTATTCGTATAAATCGACATCAAATTCAAGAGTTTCATATATGTACATAAGGGTTTGTACATCTCTTGAAGAAACCGTTCTTCCAAATAATGTTTCAACCTGATATATAATATCTGTCCAATCATCGTCCCCCTCTAAATTAGCCATCTCGGATTTGGAAAACTTTGGTTTTTTAGGGGTTCCGTCATCTTCTTCCTCAACCTTCTTTGCGTTTGGCATAGGAATAACTTTTGTGACAGATTTATTATTTTCGTTCTTTTTGGAATCAATAGCTTCATTGTCATCAGAGACTTGTTCGTTAAGATCTTCATCATCTGAAATATCGCTTTCGTCGTCATCTCTAAGGAAAGAAGTTATATCTGTTTCCTTGCCCGCTAAATCATTTGCAGGATTGTGGAGTGGAAGCAGAACTATACCATTAAGCTGTCCTCTTCCATTATAATTTAATTTAAGTACATCTCTTGATATCCAATATTTGATTGCCCTGCATATATCTTTTTCCGTAAGGTTAAAATGATCTGCTATCTCAGCAACAGTAATCTTTGAATTGCTGCCAAGCAGTCTTGCAAGATACAGGTAAACCTTTACAAATTCACCATTGGCATCGGTCATATAATAGTCGATAAAAAAATTGGAAATCGAAGAATAAGTTTCACTGTTTTCTGTTGAAATTGTTATAGTTTTCATACTACAAAACATCCCCTCTTTGCTAATGCAAAATGAATTATAGCATAGGAAAAATAAATTGCAACCGAACATAATTTCTGAGTGGGGTGTGTGTAATTTTGTGGAAAATGTGGATAATGTGGATTGTTTGTTACCATAATATTTTGACACTCAATTATGTATTGAAATACTTAAAAAAATTGTAAAATTATGTAAACCGAAAAAATAAGCCTGTCAGAAGTTTTTTAATCTGACAGGCTTGTGGATAATGTGGATAATTATTTTTTTAAGAGTGAAATTCCAACAGTATCAATATCTCCGGCACCCATAGTTATCAACAAATCATTTTTTTTGCAATTTTTTTCGACAAATTTTTCTATTGACAAAAAGTCATTAAAGTGCTCTGCGTGTCCACCAAGGGAATTTATCTTATCGCAAAGGTCTTTAGATGATACCAGACCTGTATCTTTTTCTCTTGCAGCATATATATCAGCAACTAAAACATGATCACATTCTTTAAGTGCTTCGGCAAATTTGTCCAATAGAGCATATGTCCTTGTATAAGTATGTGGCTGAAACGCAACATAAAGTTCATTGTGTGGAGTGTTTTTAGCTGCTTTTAAGGTGGCAGCTATTTCTGTTGGATGGTGTGCATAATCATCTATGATTATGACTCCGTTTTCAGTGACACCTTTATGCTCAAAACGTCTTTTAGCACTTGTACATGCAAGTAATCCTGCTTTGATATCATCCATGCTTATATCTAAAAAATCGGCTACAGCAATTGCAGAAAGAGCATTTATCACATTGTGAACTCCTGTTGAGTGCAGTGATATTTTATCCGATTCTTTTCCTTCTTTAACAAGTGTAAAGCTTGGGTGTCCTTCATCATCGAAGATAATATCTTTTGCGCTGTAATCATTATCGGAATTAAGACCAAATGTTATTATCTTACACTTAAGGTCAGATACAATTTTATCTTTATGCTCCATATCTCCATTTATAACTAACAGTCCATCATTAGGAAGTTTTTCTGCAAATGTTTTAAATGATTCAACTATCTCATCTATGCCACTGAAGAAATCAAGGTGATCTTCATCGACATTTAAAATTATGCTAATATAAGGATTAAATTCATGATAACTGTTGGTATATTCACATGCCTCTGTTACAAAATAATCTGAATGACCAACTCTTATATTTCCACCAATCACATCCAGCATACCTCCGATTGATATGGTTGGATCAGTGTCGGCTTCAAGCAAAATATGTGACATCATGGAAGTAGTAGTGGTTTTTCCGTGAGTTCCGCTTATTGCAAGTGAATACTTATAGTTATTCATTACCTGACCAAGAAGCTGGGCTCTTGTAAGAGTAGGAATATTTTTAGCAAGAACCTCCTGATATTCTTCATTATCTTTGCTTATAGCTGCCGTATAAACCACCAAATCTATATCATCGGTGATATTTTTCTTAACCTGTCCTATATTAATAACAGCACCAAGTGATTTAAGCATATCCGTTATATCAGATTCCTTGATATCTGATCCGTAAACCGTAAAATCACGTTGCAAAAGTATCTCGGCCAGACCGCTCATACTTATACCACCTATACCCATGAAATATACTTTGCATGGCTTATTAAAATCTACCTTATACATATCAAAACCTCACATTTTTATATTTTATATAAAATGGATAGCATAGTAATAAAACCATAGATTACTGCTATGTTATTCAAATTTTACTGTATTGTAATCGAATCAGCCCATTTAAATATTCTGTCTTTATAAGTATCATAATTCTTTGATTTACATACAAATTCGCATATCCAGTATGAACCGGCACCGTAGAACATACAGTGAACATAGGTGTAAGATGCACCTGAGATAGTTTTTTTGTTTGTAAAGTAATAATAATTATTTCGTTGTTTTAATGAGTCGGAAGAAACTTCATTTAAAAGAAGAATCTCTTCACAATATCCTTTCAGATTTGAAATAGTATATCCTGAGAATTCAAGATTTTCTTCAGTTTCTTCAACTACAGAAAAAATGACATTTTCGCTTGAAACATATAAGTCAAAACCTTTGTGATTAGACTCCGTAAATGTTTTATTGAGAGTAACCGTAAGTGCACCGCAGGAGAAATTTTTAGGGTCATTACTACAACCTGTAAGAGAGGTAATACACGTTAAAAATATTAAATTTAATATTATGAGCTTCTTAAAATGGTTTTTCATAAAAATCTCCTGTTCAAACGTTACGAAATTATGTATAAATAATTATTCACACTAATTTTAATTGTGTTGGTAGCATTTGTCAAATATATTATCAAAATGTATATTTTCACATTGATTTTTGATACTAAGATGCTTATACTATAAGTATGTTTAATATGTATTTGCTGTTCATGTTTTTTTGACTGATAAAATAGTAAATGACTTAGTGAATAGGAGAATTTTTATGAGAAAAACAAAAATTATTTGTACTATGGGACCTTCAACTGACAGTGAGGAAGTATTAAGAGCACTTATAGATTCAGGAATGGATGTTGCAAGACTTAATTTTTCACATGGTACATACGAAGAGCAAAAAAGGCGCATGGATATGGTGAAAAAGATAAGGCAGGAGACAGGTAAGCCGATAGCCTTACTTTTGGATACAAAAGGACCTGAGGTAAGAACCGGAGACTTTGAAGAGGGAAAAGTTTTGCTTGAGGCCGGTCAGGAATTCACTCTTACATCAAGAGAGGTAATGGGTGACCGTCACATTTCAAAGATTACTTATGATAAGCTGCATGAGGATATAGATGTCGGTGGAAGAATCCTTATAGATGACGGTTTGATAGAATTAAAGGTTAAAGAGATAAAAGATAAGGATATAATATGTGACGTAATAAATGGCGGATATGTATCCAATCATAAGGGAGTAAATATACCGGGTATTCATCTTAATATGCCATATATGAGTGAAAAAGATGTAGCTGATATAATGTTTGGTATCAAGCAGGGAGTGGACTTTATAGCTGCATCATTTGTTCGTTCGGCAAGAGATGTTTTAGAGATTAGAAATCTGCTTGATGATAATGGTGCAAAGGGAATTAATATAATTGCCAAGATAGAAAATGCTGAAGGTGTGGAAAATATAGATGAGATAATAGCTGCATCACATGGAATTATGGTTGCCCGTGGAGACATGGGAGTTGAGATTCCGGGTGAGGAAGTTCCTGTTATCCAGAAGATGATTATTAAGAAGGTTTATAAGGCCGGAAAGCAGGTTATAACAGCAACTCAAATGCTTGATTCAATGATGAAAAATCCGCGTCCTACAAGAGCTGAGACTACTGATGTTGCTAATTCGATTTATGATGGTACAAGTGCAATTATGCTTTCAGGTGAAACTGCAGCGGGCCTTTATCCTATAGAAGCTTTGCAGACTATGGTCAGGATAGCAGAAAGAACTGAGAGGGATATTGATTACAGGAAGAGATTTTTCAGCTTTGACAGACCTTTTAATCCAAATGTTACCGATGCAGTCTGTCATGCTACTTGTACAACTGCTATGGATCTTAATGCTAAGGCAATTGTTACAGTTACAAAGTCGGGTACCTCAGCAAGGATGATATGCAGGTACAGACCATCCTGTGATATATTGGCAGGCTCTACAGATGAAAGAGTTTGCAGACAGCTCAATCTTTCCTGGGGAATTCATCCTGTTAAGATAGAAGAAAAAAATGAAATTTTTGAACTTTTTGATCATGCAATTATGGCAGGTAAAAAGCTTGGACTTATAGAGGTTGATGACACTGTTGTCATGACAGCCGGAGTTCCTTTAGGGATAAGTGGTAAGACCAATATGATTAAGGTTCAGGTTGTAGAATAAAGATTTATTTATGATTAAAGTTTTAGAAACAGATTTAAGAGTAATAAACCAAATTAATTAAGATGAGGTGAAATAATGTACAATCCAAAATCCCTTAAGGCAGAAGAGTTTATAGATGACGGGGAGATAAGGGAAACTCTTTCCTATGCCGAGGCAAACAAAGATAATTACGAACTGATTGACAGTATACTTGAAAAAGCAAGACCTACGAAGACTGCGGACGGATGGCATTGCAGCGGACTTACACATAGGGAGGCTTCGGTTCTTTTGGCTTGTGAGGAGCCTTCAAGAATTGAAAGGATGTATGAGGTAGCAGAGGAGATTAAGCTTGCATTTTACGGCAACAGAATAGTAATATTTGTCCCTCTTTACCTTTCCAATTATTGTATAAACGGATGTCTTTACTGTCCGTATCATGTGGAAAACAGCCACATCGCAAGAAAGAAGCTGACTCAGGATGAGATTCGTGCAGAGGTTATGGCTTTGCAGGATATGGGTCACAAGAGACTTGCGATTGAAGCTGGTGAGGATCCGGAAAATAATCCTATAGAATACATATTGGAAAGCATAAAAACAATTTACGGCGTTCATCATAAAAACGGTGATATAAGACGTGTAAATGTAAATATTGCGGCAACTACCGTAGAAAACTATAAAAAGCTTGCCGATGCTGGAATCGGTACATATATATTATTTCAGGAAACTTATAATAAAAAAGGTTACGAAGAGCTTCATCCTTACGGACCAAAGCATGATTATGCATATCATACCGAGGCGATGGACAGAGCTATGAAGGGCGGTATAGATGATGTAGGTCTCGGTGTATTATTTGGACTTGAAGGTTATAAATATGAGTTTGCGGGCTTGCTTATGCATGCAGAACATCTGGAGGCAGTTCATGGTGTAGGACCGCATACGATAAGTGTTCCGAGAGTAAAGCATGCTGATGATATAGACCCGGATGCTTTTGATAATTCTATATCGGATGAAATATTTACCAAGATAGCAGCCTGCATCAGAATTGCTGTTCCTTATACGGGTATGATTATCTCAACCAGAGAAAATGAAAAAGTAAGAGCAAGGATGCTTCAGGTTGGTATATCACAGATAAGCGGAGGTTCACGTACCTCTGTAGGAGGATATACCGAAGAGGAAAGACCTCATGATACCGAGCAGTTTGATGTATCTGATCAGAGAACCCTGGATGAGGTAATAAAGTGGCTTATGGAGAGCGGACACATACCTAGCTTTTGTACCGCCTGCTACAGAGCCGGCAGAACGGGTGACCGCTTTATGGCACTTTGTAAGGCAGGACAGATTCAAAACTGCTGTCATCCAAATGCACTTATGACTCTTAAGGAGTATCTGGTTGATTATGCAAGTGAAGAAACCAAAAAGATGGGCGAGGAAATGATAGAGCGCGAGCTTTTAAATATTCCAAAGGAAAATGTACGTGAGACTTGTAAAAAGTATCTTGATAAGATAGTAGATGGTGAAAGGGATTTCAGGTTCTAAAAGGAGATGGTCTTATGGGTATGAATGATACACCTTCGGCAAACAGAGTACATATTGGATTTTTCGGTAGACGTAATGCCGGTAAATCCAGTGTGGTAAATGCGGTTACCGGACAGGAGCTTTCAGTTGTTTCGGATGTGATGGGAACAACAACCGATCCGGTTACAAAGTCGATGGAGCTTTTACCTATGGGACCTGTTCTTATTATAGACACTCCGGGTTTTGATGATGACGGAGCTCTTGGAGAACTGAGAGTAAAAAAGACCAAGCAGGTTTTAAATAAAACCGATGTAGCGGTTTTGGTTGTTGATGCAACGGTCGGGATGACGGCAGCAGATTATGAGCTTTTGGATATATTTAAAAAGAAGAATATAAATTATGTTCTTGTATATAACAAATGTGACCTCCTTGATGTAAAGGATATGATTCGTCTGTCCTCAGAAGAAAATGCGATTTTGGTCAGTGCCAAGGATAAAAATAATATCGATCAGCTTAAAGAAAAAATAGCTTTTATGACAGACGATAAGCCTGAAAAGAAGCTTGTATCCGATTTGATCTGTTCCGGAGATGTTGTAATACTGGTGGTTCCTATCGATAAGGCAGCACCAAAAGGAAGACTGATACTTCCACAGCAGCAGACCATAAGGGATCTGCTTGATGCAGGGGCAGTAACAATAGTAGTTAAAGAAAATGAGATAACAGCTGCATTAGAAAAGCTCTCTGTAAGACCTAAGCTTGTTATAACGGACAGTCAGGTATTTAAGACAGTTGCTAATAGCCTTCCGGATGATATTAAACTCACATCATTTTCAATTCTTATGGCAAGATATAAGGGCTTTTTGGAGACCGCTGTTTCCGGAGCTTATGCTATAGATTCATTAAATGATGGAGATACAGTCCTTATCTCCGAAGGATGTACTCACCACAGGCAGTGTGGGGATATCGGAACCGTAAAGCTTCCTAACTGGATTAAGGAGTACACCGGAAAAGATATAAGATTTGAGTATAGCCAGGGCATGGATTTTCCGGAAGAATTATCAAAGTACAAGGCGATAGTTCACTGCGGTGGCTGCATGCTAAATGAGCGTGAGATGAAATACAGAATGAAGTGTGCCATAGATGCGGGGGTTCCGTTTACAAATTACGGTACGGTAATTGCCCTTACTCAGGGAATACTTTTCAGATCACTGGAATTATTTAATGGGAATTATAGTTAAAAACATTTAATAATATATGAAAATACTATAACAAAAAAGCATTAAATATAAGAAAAAATAATTTATATTAATAGAGACAGAATGGCTAAAATCAAGAGTTTGTCTTGCCTAACTTTTTCTTTTTTGATAGCCAGAGTAAAATTTTTGTCGGAAAATGAATAAAGAGATAGGGGAATCCCTGAACTTGTGATAAAGTGTTAGTTGGCATAAAAAAAAC
>JAFUGL010000071.1 GCA_017469405.1 Lachnospiraceae bacterium
AAGACATCGATCATCCCCTCGACCGACTGATAAACGATAGCCGGAACGGATATTACGGTCGGAACACCTATAGCTATAACCTTTACACCAAGTGTTTTCTTATCAAGTCTTGCTCTGTTATTGCCAACTCCCGCACCGGGATTGATACCCGTGTCGCATATCTGTATAGTGGAATTAAGTCTCTCAGGTTCTCTTGCGGCAAGTGCATCTATAGCAATCACAACATCCGGTTTAACCTTGTCACATACCGACTTAATAATTACGCTTGTCTCAATACCCGTCTGTGCCATAACTCCGGGAACAAGTGCTGAAAGCTCCTTATCCTCCTTTACAAGTCCCTCGTTTATAAGGTGCCTTGTTATATAGAGATTATCAATCACAAGCGGTCCCAATGAATCCGGTGTAATTGCTCTGTTTCCAAGTCCTATAACCATTATCTTGTCTGCCTTACCTATCATATTGGCAAGATTTTGATGGAGAATCTTCATAAAGGATTTATTGATACTGTCATCACCCTCACGCAAGCTCTTACTCTCAATTGTTACATAGGTTCCGACAGGCTTTCCAAGCAACATCTCTCCGTTTTTATTTACAACCTCTATAATGGTTTCCTTTATATCCTCATCCTTATAATTCTTGGTAAATATCTTCACACCGTCTATAAGTCCCTGCGCTGGAAGGTCTTCCTTTAATTCAAGTGCCAAATCCGTACGTATATATCTCTTCATAAAAAATACTCCTTTTTATTTAAAGGTTGGATATGTTTTATATATCTATCGCAGGCACGCTCTCGCTACTCTCACACGCAGCGGTACTAAGCTCGAAAAAACCTCGCTAAGTACCGGCGTGTTCAAAGTACCTGCTTATAGATATATAAAACACATCCAACCAATTTAATTTCTATAAGGAGTATTATTTGTAATTAATTATATAATTATTATAAAAAGATAGATTAATGTAAGATTATATCAGATATCCCAAGTATCTCAAGACAAATATCCAGGCTGTAAGTGTAAACGCTGAAAGAAGTGTCGTAAGTACGATTATACTTGACGAGAGCACATCATCGCCGTGCATATTTTTTGCCATGATGTAGGCTGTCGGGGTGCTCGGTGACGCTAGCATTATAAGAAGAGCCAGAAGCTTTTGGTCCCTGAAGCCTGCATATATTGCAACCGGTATAAAGATAGCCGCAAGCAGTATAAGCTTTATGAAGGTTGCTGCAAGTGTAGGCTTTATCTTGGCAAGCGCTTTTCTTCCCTCAAAACCTGCACCTATGGCTATAAGTGCAAGAGGCGAAGCCATACCACCTAAGTACTGTATTGGTTTTTCAAGCATCACAGGAAGCTTTAAGCCTATAACCGAAGCTATAAGTCCTAAAAATATGCCTATAATAATAGGATTTTGAAGAATGTTGATAAAAGCATGCTTTATTCTGCTCTTGTCACTTTTAGTCGCATCATCATTACTCTCGAAAGTAAGAATTATAACCGCAAATATATTGTAAAGCGGTACTGCTCCGATAATCATAAGCGGTCCCATACCCGAGTCACCGTACACATTTTGTATAAATGCTATGCCAAGTATGGCGGCACTGCTCCTGTATGAGCATTGAACAAAGGCACCCACCTCGGATTTATCCTTAAGCAAAAGCTTGGAAAGTACCCAAATGGAAATAATACTAACTAGTGTAATTACCGCACAAAAGCCGATATATTTGCCGTCAAAATTATGGATAATATCCGTCTTCCACACATCCAAAAAAAGCATGCAGGGAAGGCATACCTTAAATACAAATTTGTTAGCAACCGATACAAATTCTTCACTTAAAAATTTTATTTGTTTCAAAAAATAACCTACCACCATAACCGCAAATATCGGTATGGTGGCATTTAAACTGTATATTAAACTGTCCATTTTTAAGACCTCTTATATACTGCAAAAATCTCTTATTCTTTATGCAGTCTTTAATTCATAAATCGTTTTTACCTTATGAAGCCTTACCTATAACCTTCATAAATTCATCAGAGGATACTGCCTTTGAATAGTACCAGCCCTGCATATAATGACATCCTATATTGGCAAGATGTTCCTTCTGCTCCTTTGTCTCAACACCCTCGGCAACTATATTATATGAAAGTGCATTTAACATACGGATTGTATATTCAAGCGTAATGCCTGCCTTAATATTTTGAAATGCATCCCATACGATAAACTTATCAATCTTAATGATATTAAACGGCATATGATTGATATAATCAAGATTGGAATATCCTGAACCGTAATCATCAAGCGAAAGTGTAATACCATAATCAACTATATGCTTGATATTGTCATTTACAGTATCCGAGCTTCCTGCCATATTGGCAGTCTCTGTTATCTCAATATTAATCTGTGAAGGCCTAACATCATACTCTTCAAGAATACTTATAACCTTCTTATAATACTCCGGCTGCTGAAGCTGAACCGGACTCATATTAACCTCTATATATTCTACGGAGCTTTCAGAAATCTTATTGTCACGTATAAATTTGCAAACAGAACGAAGCACACATTCGCCAAGCGCAATAATCAAACCGTTTTTCTCTGCTATAGGAATAAACTCCTCCGGAGAAATCCAGCCAAGCTTCTCATCATTTAATCTGACCAGTGCTTCAGCGGAATTATATGCATTTTTCTCAACAGAAAATATCGGCTGATAGTAAACCAAAAGTGCATTTCTGTCTATGGCAAGTCTTACTGCCTTTTCAATCTCCTTCTCTCCTCTCATCTTGGAAAGATCCATATCACCGGCGATTGATATTCCGCCCTTATTGGTCTTCTTAGCCATAGACATGGCATAATCAATCATCTCAATAAGACTGCCGTAATCCTGTGCATCTTTAGGACATTCAAAACAGCATATGGAAGCTGACATCATAATTCCCGAATTAGATTCACTATACCAAGGATGTCTGAAACGGCTCTGAATTATTTCTGATATACTCTTAACATCCTCTATGGATTTTTTATTGCAAACAGCAGCAAACTTGTCCGAGCCATAAGCAAATATATCATCAACCTCTTTAACACCTTCAAGATAATTACCGACCTGAACCAAAAGATTATCTCCTACGTCCACGCCATAGGTCTTATTGATATACTTAAAATCATCCATCGCAATGAAAATTATCGAAAACTGCTTATCTCTTCCGAAGCGATAATCAAGATAGCTGCGCATACAATCCTTATTGTTAAGATTGGTAAGATTATCCATATAAAGTGCCGGATTAAATATATAGTTGTAAAGTGAAAGACATACGATAGAAAATGAAAAGCCCAATAATGCTATCGAGAATCTGTATTGAACCATCAGCATAACCGATGAAAATACGATACTTAAAATCAGTATAAATACATTAAACGCAGGAACACTCTTCCTTCTGTAGATAATAACCGCGACCTCGGATATTACCAATACTGCCGAGAGTAAAACATATATTCCGCCAAGCTTACCGGTAGAATAACCTGAACGGTTAAAATAAAATCCAACCTTTGTCGCAGGTGAAAGGAAATCAATAACTGTCATGCATATAAGAATTAAATAAAAGAAATACTTGATTACTTTTTTATTATTTTCATACAAATTCATATATTCACAGATAAAGTCTGCATATACAACCAGGATAAAGCTTATCATAAACGAATAAAGCGCCATGATATAGTTAAAGCCAACCTCATCTACCATTTCAATCTCATACAAAATATCAGCTATCATATTAATAGCTGTAGCAATCAAAACATAGATATTAAATCTTAAGAAAAAGGAATAGCTTTTAAGAGGTATTCTTTTCTGATGAAAATACCACATAATCATGAGTGTGCAATTTGCGATTGCAGTTAGATTAAAAACCAAACTAAATTCGAACATAAGCGACCCCGTAAATTATATATTTGTACAAAAGTACTAAAAATACCAATAAAATAATAACATTTATTCATATTTTTTACAATATGTCAAATTATACAGTTTTAAAGCTAATAATTGTGTAAATATACCTTTACCTATCTTTGCACCCTGTTGAGATATCTCTCCCATGTAAAAATAGCCTCTTTAAAGCTTACCTTTATCTCATATGAATCTGCTGCCGTATTGTCTTCCTCGTCTGTAAACTCTAATCCTATATTATATATATTTTCAGAAGACTCATTGTCAGCATCCTTCTCCATATAATATAAATAAGCTCCCTCACAGTTCTTAATTATATTATCAGTCTCCTCATCACTTAAAACAGTATCCGGTACCTCTTCAAGAAGCACCTCATTTGCATCATAATACCTATAGCCATCCTTTTTTGCTGATATAATCTTGCCGTCTAACAATCTAACAGTAGCTGTGTCTGCGTAGCTTTCGGTATAATTGGTATTCTGTGAGTTGTTGCTGTCTACAATAAGTGCCTCAAGCACAAGGATTATTCCGGCTTCATTTACCTTAAAGCTTGATATAACACAATCGTCAAATGTAAATTTTTCTATTTCGTTTGTTGATTTAAAGCTCATTTTATTTTCTCCTTTTATATAAACCTGTCTTTATTCTAATTCCTTCAAAACCGCTTCTACCTGTGCAATAAGCTCTTCTTTATCCGGTATCACATATGTATATTTTGATGCAAATATATTATTGTTAATCCCTCCAAGTGCATACTCTGCTGCCACATCATCCTTGTCAGTACAAAGAATTATTCCTATAGGTTCATTATCATCGATATCATTTACTTCAGAATTATAATAATTAAGATACATATTGAGTTGTCCAACTGCTGCAGCCATCAGCTTCCTTGTTTTTAACTCTATCAAAACATATGCTTTTAATATCTTATTATAAAACACCATATCAACATAGTAATGTTCATTATCAATCGTAACTCTCTGCTGTGTTCCGACAAACATAAAACCTCTGCCAAGCTCAAGTAAAAATTTTTCGATATGTGCTACCAACGCTTTTTCCAAATCACTTTCCATAACCGGTTTGTCTTCAGGTACTCCTAAAAATTCAAACACATACGGATCCTTTATTATATCTGATGGTTTATTAATTTCTATACCTGCTTCAGCCAATGAAATAACCTTTTCTTTATTTGCCTTACCATCTGACAATAATAATCTTTCAAACAATGATGTATCTATCTGTCTTTTTAACTCTCTTACTGACCATCCTGATTTTTCGCATTCTTTTTCATAAAAGCTTCTTTTATCCTTATCTGAAATACCCAATAATTCGCAATAATGAGTCCATGTCAATTTGCCAGTCAGCGACTGGCATTTTGGATAGTTCAAATAAAAAGCTCTCATATT
>JAFUGL010000072.1 GCA_017469405.1 Lachnospiraceae bacterium
ACAACAGCTGCATACAATAAGCAGAAGAGCAAGTTTTCAGTACCGGGCTTTAGAAAGGGTAAGGTTCCTCAGGCATTTATCGAGAAGATGTATGGACCTGAAATATTTTATGAGGATGCTGCCAATGCACTTATAAATGAGTATTATCCAAAGGAAGTTGAAGCATGTGAGGAAGAAATTACTTCAAATCCTGAGATAGATGTTGAGCAGATTGAGAAGGGCAAGCCTTTCATATTTACAGCACTTGTTGCAGTTAAGCCTGAGATTAAGCTTGGTGAATACAAGGGAATTGAAATTGAAAAGGTTGATACAGAGGTTTCTGAAGATGAGGTTATGGCTGAAATTCTTAAGGCACAGAAAGAAAACTCACGTTCAGTACCTGTAGAGGACAGAGCTGCAAAGCTTGATGATGAGGTTACTATTAACTTTGACGGATATATGAATGATGAACCGTTTGAAGGCGGTAAGGGTGAGAACTACAAGCTTACTCTTGGTTCACATACCTTTATCGAAGGCTTTGAGGATCAGATTGTTGGTAAGAACATCGGAGATAAGTTTGATGTAAATGTAACATTCCCTGAGGATTATCAGGCTGCTGACCTTGCAGGAAAGCCTGCTGTATTTAAGTGTGAACTCCTTGGAATCAATGCTATCGAGCTTCCTGAATTAGATGATGAATTTGCAGGTGAGGTATCAGAGTTCGATACATTTGAAGAATACAAGGAAGATACTAAGAAGATGCTTCAGGCTAAGAAGGAAAGAAGTGCAAAGACAGAGAAGGAAAACAAGCTTGTTGATAAGATTGCTGAGAACTCAGAGGTTGAGATTCCTGAGGCTATGATTAAGTACAATCAGGAGCAGATGTTTGATGAGACTGCACAGAGCATGATGTATCAGGGACTTAACATCGAGCAGTATCTTAAGCTTACAGGCACTACAAAGGAAGAACTTATGGAGAGAATTAAGCCGGATGCTATCGCAAGAATTAAAGCCGGTCTTGTTCTTGACGCAGTTGTAGAGGCTGAGAAGATTGTTCCAACTGAAGAAGCTATTGATGAAGAGATTAAGAGAATGGCTGAAAATTATCAGATGGAGGTTGACAAGCTTAAGGAATTAATGGGCGATAAGGAGATGGATACTCTCAAGCGCGATATAGCAGCTAAAGAGGCTCTTAAGCTTATCGTAGATAATTGTAAGGAAGTATAATTATCGATACACAGTTGATTTATTTAATTATTTCAAGGAGGGACAGTTATGGCATTGGTACCTTATGTCATTGAGCAGACCAGCAGAGGCGAGCGCTCTTATGATATCTACTCAAGATTATTAAAGGAAAGAATTATATTTTTAAGTGATGAAGTAAATGATCAGACAGCAAGTCTTGTAATTGCACAGCTTTTATTCCTTGAATCAGAGGATACTACAAAGGATATAAGCTTATATATTAACAGCCCGGGCGGCTCAGTAAGTGCAGGTCTTGGTATATATGATACAATGAAGTATATCAAGTGTGATGTATCAACAATCTGTGTTGGTATGGCTGCAAGTATGGGTGCATTTTTGCTTGCCGGCGGTACAAAGGGAAAGAGATATGCTCTTCCTAATTCAGAGATTATGATACATCAGCCTCTTGGCGGTACAAAAGGTCAGGCAACTGATATAAAGATTCATGCTGATCATATTATCAGAACAAGAGCAAGACTCAATCAGATGTTAAGCGAGGCAACCGGAAAGCCGCTTGAAATTATTGAGCAGGATACTGAGAGAGATAATTTCTTAAGTGCTAAAGAAGCTTTGGATTACGGTTTGATTGATCATATTATGGAAAGTAGATAATTTTTAAAGAGGTGTCATATGGCAAGTCGTGTTGACGATAGAAAAAAATTAAGATGTTCATTTTGTAATAAGAGTCAGGAACAGGTAAGAAAGCTTATTGCAGGTCCCAATGTTTACATATGCGATGAATGTATAGATATATGTTCAGAGATAATTCAGGACGAGTTTGACAATGAGATGATTGATACTGAGATCAACCTTCTTACACCAAAAGAGATTAAGGATTTTCTTGATGACTATGTAATCGGTCAGGAAACAGCCAAGAAGGTTCTTTCGGTGGCAGTATATAATCATTATAAGAGAATTCTTGCAGAAAAGGATTTTGATGTCGAGCTCCAGAAGAGTAATATAATCATGATCGGACCTACAGGTTCAGGTAAGACATATCTTGCTCAGACACTTGCCAAGCTTTTAAATGTTCCGTTTGCTATAGCGGATGCGACTGCACTTACTGAAGCAGGTTATGTAGGTGAGGACGTTGAAAACATCTTGCTTAAGCTTATACAGGCTGCGGATTATGATATTGACAGAGCTCAGTATGGAATAATCTATATTGATGAAATTGATAAGATAACTAAGAAGTCTGAAAATGTATCGATTACCAGAGATGTATCAGGTGAAGGCGTTCAGCAGGCTTTGCTTAAGATAATTGAGGGAACAGTAGCTTCGGTACCTCCTCAGGGTGGACGTAAGCATCCACAGCAGGAGTTTATACAGATAGATACTACCAACATATTATTTATCTGTGGCGGTGCATTTGAGGGTATGGACAAGATTATCGAAAGCAGAATAGGTCAAAAGTCTATCGGATTTAATGCTGACCTTAATCTTGATTATAAAGAAAATCCAAGTGAGATACTTAAAAAGGTTCTTCCGGAAGACTACGTAAAGTATGGACTTATACCTGAGTTCGTAGGACGTGTACCTGTTTCGGTATCCCTTGATTTGCTTGATGAAGATGCTTTGGTTAAGATTCTTTCGGAGCCAAAGAGTGCTATATGTAAGCAGTATATCAAGCTTTTTGAACTTGATGGTGTTGAGCTCGTTTTTGAGGACGAAGCATTAAGAGAGATAGCTAAAGAGGCTATGACAAGAAAAACCGGTGCCAGAGGCTTAAGAGCTATCATAGAAAAGGCAATTACTGATCTTATGTATGAGATACCTTCAGATGAATACATTACAAAATGTATTATCACAAAGGATGTTGTGGCTGAAGGCGCAGAACCTATCATTACATACTCTGATGAGCCAAGAACCAAAAAGGCTAACTTCAGACGTCATGTAAGACATAGTACAGATAGCATTGCATAAATAAAGTGTCACCGGGGGACGGACCTCGGTGACATACTTTTTATGTATTATTCAACTGTATGTAAAAAATGTACATGCATATAGAAGAGAGAAAGAAATGGTTATTAAGAGTGCTGAACTGGAAACAGTTTGTGGAATTACAAGTAAATTACCGGACAATGAGCTGCCGGAGATAGCTTTTGCAGGGAAATCAAATGTTGGAAAGTCATCGCTTATAAATGGTCTTTTGAACAGAAAGTCACTTGCAAGAACATCTTCCTCACCGGGTAAAACCCAGACAATTAATTTTTATAATATCAATAAATCGTTATATTTTGTTGATCTTCCGGGATATGGCTATGCCAAAGTATCTCAGGAGATACGTAATAAGTGGGGCAAGATGATAGAAAGGTATCTTCATAAGTCAAATCAGCTTAAACTTGTATTTTTGTTGGTTGACATAAGACATGATCCCGGCGAAAATGATGTTACAATGTATAACTGGATAGTGGAAAATGGTTTTGAGCCTGTAATTATCGCAACTAAGCTTGATAAAATAAAAAGAAGCCAGCTTTTAAAAAACTTAAAGGCAATCAGAGTAAAGCTTGGCATGAGTACAGAGGATACAATAATCCCGTTTTCATCGGTAACCAAACAGGGCGTAGATGAAATCTGGGAACTAATCAACAGTCATATGTGACACGGGCGAGAGTCTTATCTTATCATAGAAGTTTATTAGACTGTATGAAAAAATGTGCAAAGCATGGCGTTAAGTAACACGTGCCATGCGTGCACATTTTTTCATACAGTCTAGTATACATATAGTAGATGAGATAAGGCTCTCGCCCGTGTAATATTATTCGGAAGTCCAGAGTTCATTTACGAGATAGTCGTATATTCCGGAGCTTTTTGCACGCCAATTATTACATATTGTTTCTGCCTGGGATTTGGCAGGTACGTCAAATTTTAAGTCTATTAGAGTTTCACGTCTGTCTTTAATAACACATTTAACAGTATACCAATTGGTATCATTGAAATAATAATCAGCATATATTTCAGATTCATTTTTTACATTTATTTTTTCTTTTTTCAGATATTCAAGAATATCCTGCTTAATTGCATATGGAAGTCTGTTTTCGAAGTAGGAAAGTGCTTCCTCACCGGAATTTGTTATTTTATAGTGGATAGTATCACGTATAGTATCTGTAGAAATAAAATTGCTGTCGATAAGCTCACTTAATGATTCGTGAAGATTGAATACATTAGTGTATTCTTTACCGACTATGAAATCAGATATTAAAGAGTTGGTCATAGTATAATCTGTTCTATCAAGCATGAATAGAATAATCAGTTTATATAATAGTAATCCTTCCATACAAAGTTAACCTCCCAATTTTGCCGAGAATTTTGTCGACAAATAAGATAATACGACAAATGACTATAAAAAGCAAGAAATTATTAATTTTTTAGTTTACCTTCTTAAAAAAATGTGATAATATACATTTATCTAAGTGACAAGTGGTCATAATATTTCGTGAGTCCGCTTATACCCGGAGACAAATTATTATTGGATTTATTTATTTTTTGTAAAAAAGGAGAAAATATGGATTTTAAAAAAGCATCTTTGGCAGAGTTAAGACAGTATGCGAAGGATAAGGGAATTAGAAATATATCAACATTAAAAAAAGGTGAGCTTGCGGAACTTCTTGAAAATGTAGAAAAGCTTACTTCTAAGAAGACTTCATCAAATACTGAAGAAACCAAGACAGATGAAACTAAAAAGGAAAAAGTTAAAACTTCTAAAGATAAGCCGCAGTCTGCAGCACGTAATTCAAAAGAAAGCACTAAGACAACAAAGCGTAGTACTAAATCTAATGTAAAAACTCCTAAGCGTGAAATAAAAGAGAATACTCAGGAAGAAGAAAATATAAGAAAAAGTGTTTCAAGACCGGATAAGAATGAGTCAAAGCAGGCGGTTTCAGATAAAAAAACTGTTATAAATCCTGCAGAAAAAAAGGAAAATGTATCAGCAGAGGTAAAGGGAGAAAAGAATGAAGAAAACATTCAGCGGGAGGAAACTCAGGAAGCTGAAGAAAGAATAGAAGAATTCGATACTCAGGAGTATGATGCAAACCTTGACAGTGGTGAAAATGCAAATGGTATCCTTGAGGTTATGAATGAAGGTTATGGTTTTATAAGAAGCGATAATTATCTTCCAGGAGACAGAGATATATACACATCACCTCAGCAGATTAGAAAATTTGGTCTTAAAAAGGGTGATATAATCGGTGGACCGATAAGAACAAAAACTCAGGGTGAAAAATTTAGTGCACTTTTATATATAAAACATGTAAATGGACTTTTACCATCAGAGGCAGCTAAGAGAATTCCATTTGAAAATCTTACACCGATTTTCCCAAATGAAAGAATAAGCCTTGATACACCCGGAGCACCGGTATCAATTAGAATTGTTGATCTTCTATCGCCTATAGGAAAAGGTCAGAGAGGTATGATAGTTTCTCCTCCTAAAGCAGGAAAAACAACACTTCTTAAAGCTATTGCAAAAAGCATAAGCAGAAATAATCCGGATATGCACCTTTTGGTTTTGCTTATCGATGAAAGACCTGAGGAGGTAACTGATATAAGAGAATCGATAGAAGGATCAAATGTTGAGGTTATATATTCAACCTTTGATGAACTTCCTGAGCATCATAAGAGAGTATCGGAGATGGTTGTCGGAAGGGCTAAGAGACTTGTTGAGCATGGAAAGGATGTAGTTATCCTGCTTGATAGTATTACAAGACTTGCAAGAGCTTATAACCTTACAGTTCCGCCAAGTGGAAGAACTCTTTCCGGTGGTCTTGACCCTGCAGCACTTCATATGCCTAAGAAATTCTTTGGTGCAGCAAGAAATATGAGAGAGGGCGGAAGTCTTACTGTTCTTGCTACAGCTCTTATAGAGACAGGAAGCAGGATGGATGACGTGGTATTTGAGGAATTTAAGGGTACCGGCAATATGGAACTTGTTCTTGACAGAAAGCTTTCCGAAAAGCGTATCTTCCCGGCTATAGACATAGCTAAATCAGGTACAAGAAGAGATGATTTGCTCCTTACCCCTGATGAACAGGAAGTTGTAAACGGAATCCACAAGATGCTCTCAGGAACAAGGGCAGATGAGCAGTCTGAGGATATATTAAAGCTCTTTGTCAGAACAAAAAACAACAAGGAATTTGTTGAATATATGAAGAAATCAATGATTAGAAGATAATATTTTAAAAAAGTACTTGAATTTAAGCTTGTGCTATGTTAAAATAGCTATCGTTGTGAGTATGAAGAATCAAGGCATTTGCCTGTTCTCATAGAGATTTTTATTTAAAGAAGAGGTGAAAAACATGAGAGAAGGAATACATCCGGATTATTATCAGGCAAAGGTTGTATGCAACTGTGGTAATGAGTTCGTAACAGGTTCAACTAAGCAGGACATTCACGTAGAAATCTGTTCAAAGTGCCATTCATTCTATACAGGTCAGCAGAAGGCTGCTCAGGCTCGTGGTAGAATTGATAAGTTCAATCGTAAGTATGGTGTACAGCAGGCATAATTAAACTTAGACAGTAAAATTTATTGACTTGTTGCGTGATATTAATTACGTAACAAGTCGATTTTTTTTAAAGGAGTATATATGGCAGATGTCAGAATAGGCGGACAGGCGGTAATTGAAGGCGTAATGATGAAAAATATGGAAAAATATGCCATAGCCGTCAGAAAGCCTGATAAAGATATAGAAGTTAAAATTGAAACATACAAGCCTGCAGCTGATAAAGGCATTTTTTTCAGACTTCCGATTGTAAGAGGAGTGTTCAATTTTGTTGAGTCTCTCGTAATCGGAGTAAAGACTCTTACTTATTCAGCATCATTTTATGATGATGAAGAAGAAAGCAAGAAGTCTGATGAAAATAAAGATAGTCAAAATGCATCGGATAAAGAGTCTTTGGGAAAAAAAGATATAGATATAGATAAAAAATCTTCATCAAAAGAAAGTTCTGATTCGATAATGCTATTTTTCACAGTAGCATTTTCAATAGTTCTTGCTGTAGGATTATTTATGCTTTTGCCTGCTTTTCTTGTTTCACTTTTGGATAAATATATAGGCAGTCATATAGTTCTTGGACTTATAGAGGGTGCGATAAGACTCACGATATTTTTATTATATGTATTTCTTATATCGCGTATGGAGGATATAAAAAGGACATTTATGTACCATGGTGCAGAGCATAAGTCCATAAATTGCCTTGAGGCAGGAAATGAGCTGACTGTTGAAAATGTTATGAAAGCTTCAAGATTTCATAAAAGATGTGGCACAAGCTTTTTGTTTATTGTTATGATTGTGAGTATACTTGTATTTATGTGTATAGATTCAAGGACACTTTGGCTAAGGTTACTTCTCAGGGTTTTACTTGTGCCTGTTATAGCAGGTATTTCATATGAATTTATAAGATATGCGGGCAATCACAATAATGCATGTGCAAATGTCTTAAGTAAACCGGGGCTTTGGGTACAGAGGCTTACAACTATTGAACCGACACCTGATATGGCTGAGGTAGCAATAAAGGCTGTTGAGGGAGTGTTTGACTGGAAAGAGTATTTGGGTAATAAAGAACAATGATATATTAATAATAAATGATAATAGTTCGGGCATATCTTTTAATACTGTAAAGTAATATATGGAGAACGCTATGACACTAAGGGATTGGATTATTAAAGGTCAGAATATACTTAAGGATTCTGAAATAGAAGATTATGAAAATGGGAAAATAATAAATATTATTGATGATAAGTCGTATTAT